>NZ_JADYVV010000061.1:0-57250 GCF_020194035.1 Bradyrhizobium sp. BRP56 | reverse complement strand
TGTTCACCCGTCGAGCACTCGCCACCATCGACCAGCCTCCGCCCATCAATCCCAGCCACCGCAAATGCAGAACATCCCCAAACCAGATGGAGTTCTGCTATGGATGACGTTCCCCGGACAGCCCTGCGCTTGCGGGGAGAGGTCGGATCGCATCTTCAGATGCGATCCGGGTGAGGGGGCGCCTCCGCGAATGCAGCTGTCACCGAATATGTGGAGAGGCCCCTCACCCCAACCCTCTCCCCGTAAGAACGGGGCGAGGGAGCGCAATCCCGTCGCCGTCGCTACCGACCCAATCTCATCGCGCTCTACTGAAACCTCCGCCCCCGCGCGGCGAGCAGGTCGCCGCGTGGCGCGCTGAAGCGGCAGGTCTCGTGCTGCGGCCGGAATCCGAGCCGGCGATAGATCTTCAGCGCGGGAGCGTTGCGGCTCGAGACGTTGAGCCAGCACGGGTGCTCGACCGATACGTCATGTGCAGCCAGCACGCGATAGACCAGCAGCTGGCCGAGCCCGCGTCCCTGCCGCACCGGATCGACGGCGACCGACTCGATCCACATCGAGTTCCGTTCCGGCTCGGTCAGGCAGAAGCCCGACATCTGTCCATCCTCCGACGCGATCCAGACTTCGCTCTCGGTCAGGACCTGCGCCATCTCCTCCGGCGAGTACAGGCGGAAGGCGGCGTCCGAGGCATAGGCGGCATTGTGGATGCGCGCGACCTCGCCCGCGCAGGCGGTGACGTCGCTGACCTGCTCGATGGTGGCGCGCGCGGCCGCGAGCGTGCGCGCCGGCTGCAACGGCTCGACGCACTTCATGCCGATCTCGGACTCGACGTGAACGAAGCCGAAGGCCGCGACGAAGGCCATACCCGCAGGCCAGTCGCTGCTCACCAGCGTCTGAACGGTGAGATCGGCATCGGCGTCGATCGCAAGCACCTCGTCGAACAGCGCGAGGCCAATCCGGTGGCGGCGCATCTCGGGCGCCACGACGATCTTGAGGAATCGGGTGTGATGCGCGCCCTGGTCGCGCAACGAGGACTCGGCGAGGCCGACGAGTGCGCCATCGCGCTCGGCAACACGAAAGCCGCGCCCGCCGCGGTTCTGCGGCAGCTTCAGGAACTGGTCCCATTGCGGCAGCGTGACAGGGCCTAGCCGCGGTTCCACCGCGGCTGCCTTTGCGTAAAGTTCGACCACCGCTTCCGCATCAGCCTCTCGAAGCGGCCGGATGGTGATGCCGTCATCCATGAGTCGAGAGTTTACCCGATATCGAGCCGATAGACATCCTTTGCCGTCTTCAAGAACAACGCCGTCTTTTCGGCTTCGCTATATTGTGATGCAAGCCGTTTAAAGGTGTTGAAGATGACCTGGTAGCTGCATTGCCCCTTATCAGGTGGGAAGTTGCTCTCGAACATGCAACGGTCCGGACCGAACGCCTCGATGCAGGTCTCGACATAAGGCCGCCAGGCGGCGGCAAGTTCCTCCGACGAGGGCGGCCTGGGGCGGAGGTGGAAATCGTAGCCGAGCAGGCACATCGCCAGCCCGCCGAGCTTGACCACGACGTTCGGGCATCTGGCGATCTCCTGGATCGACGCCTTCCAGACCGGAAAGGTCTCCGCGCGCTTGCCGGCGAAGCGGCCGGTGCCGACCGGGCCGCCGCAATGGTCGAGCACGATCCTGGTATCGGGAAAGGCGCGGGCGAGGTCGGTCAGCTCGCCGATCTGCGGGTGGAACAACCAGGCATCGAAGCTGAGCCCGAGTGGCGCCAGGCAGGCGAACCCCCTACGAAAGGTGGGGTCCAGCAGAATGCCCTTCGGCCGGTTCGCGTACATGTGGGCGACGTTGGGATCCTCGTCCCAGGCCGAGGAGTGGCGGATGCCGCGGAACCGGCCGTTGCCGGCGGCAATCTGCGCCTCGAGCACCGCCTTGGCCTGATCGCCGATCAGAAGGTTAACGTGGCTGACGATGCCGGCGCAGATCGCCGCCTTGCCGTAGCCGCCGCTCGCCGCCATCGCCGCGACGCCGTTGGCGAACTCGACCTCGCCGACCGGACGGAACGCCTCCGGGCCGTCGGCGCGGTACATCGACCGGCAATCGACATAAACGGTGGCCACGATGTTGTGGCCGGACGCGATGTCGTCGCGCATGTCCTCGATCAGATAGCGCAAGCCCCCACGATCCCAGAGATGGTGATGCGGATCGACGATTGGCCGGGCCGGATCGATGATCTCCTCGGTGTATTGGGCGAGCCAGTCTTCGCGCGGATTGGCATAGAGCCCGCTGGCGGAGGCGGGCAGAGTGCTGGCCATTGATGATGCTCCCTGTTCTTGCTCTTGTCGGCCGCCGATACGATGTCGGCTGCGTGGAGGATAACGAGCCGCGCAGCGACGCGTCAAACCCGGGCCTCTGCCTGACCTCTGCCTGAGGAGGCATGCGTACGTCTGCGCGTGCCGGTCAACCCGACCGTATTGCCGCTCGCGACCATGTCATCGACTGAGCTTGCCGCGCCGACGCCGGCGATGCCTGCTCGGTGCGCCAGGTGATGATGACCGAGGCGATGACAAGAAGCGCTCCAAACAACATCGTGACGGAAAACGGCTCGCCCAGAATCAGCGTGCCGAGCAGCACGGCGATGATCGGGTTGACGAAGATGTAGGTCGAGACCATGAACGTCGACACATTGTCGAGCAGCCAGCGAAATGCCGTGAAGCCGATGACGCTGCCGGCAATGGCGAGATAGATCACGGCCGCGAGCGAGGGCGCCGAAACGTCGCGCGGCGAGAAGCCTTCCAATTCACCGGACGCAAGACTGATTGCTAACAGGACCGCGCCACCGATCGACAGTTGCATGCCTGACGACAATGTTGGCGAACCATGATCCGAAGTCCGACGCGACAGCACCGTTCCCATCGCCCAGGAGAACGCCGCAGCGAGCAGCAGCAGAATGGGAAGGATACTGAAATGGCCCTGTTCGGCCGATTGCCAGCCCACGATTGCCACACCAGCAAGGCCGGGCAGCAATGCGGCCAGCGTCATGGTCGCAGGACGCCGGGTTTGCGGATACAGGAAATCGATGAGCAACACCCAGAACGGGATCGTAGCCAGCATGATCGCGGCGATGCCGGACGGAACCGATTGCTGGGCATAAGCGAGAACACCATGGCAGCCGACGAAGAACAGCACGCCGCAGAGTGCTGCGGTCAGCCAGTTCCACCGCGAAACACGCGTGACGTCCGCCCCGTTCAGCGCGATCAGGATCAGGCCGCCGCCGAGCGAGCGAAGGCCCATCAGCAGGAACGGCGGGATCGACTTCAAGCCGAGCGCGATCGCGAAGTAGGTGGAACCCCAAAGCAGATAGATGGCGGCGAACGCGCCGACAATCAAAAGGCGCTTGGACATACGAAGCTCCCGAGCTAGATTCTAACCCCTTAATGGGTTATCAAATCCAACCCATTAAGGGGTTATGCGTTCCGGAGGAGTTGCTGGACCATGCCGCGCGTTCCTTCGCCTGAGGCGTCGTCCCGGGAAGAGCTCAGCATCAAGTTCGTCAATACCGTCGCATGGCGTCTCCGCGACCTGGTTGAGGATCGGATCGCGACCTCGGATTCCATTCTGAAATGGCTGGTCGATGCCGAACTGGCGGATCGCCGGATCGCCGCGCAGCTCAGGGCGCGATGGAAAGCCTCACCGCACGAGGCCGATGCCTTTCTGAATGCGGCGCATGGTCTGCGCGAGGCGCTCTACAGGATCTTTATCGCCCGCATCGGAGGCGGCCGGATCGATCCGACGGCGCTGGCCGATATCAACCGATACCTCGAAGCCGCGTTGAGCGGTGTTGCGCTCGGACCTGTCGGCGACACCCTGCGGTGGCTGCCGACAGCCGGGAAAGTTGCGCCCGAGACGCTGCTCAAGCCGATCGCATGGTCGGCGGTGAGCCTTCTGACCGGGCCCCGTGCGCTGAGGGTGAAGCAGTGCCAGGATGAGCGGGGTTGCGGTTGGTTGTTCGTTGACGAGAGCCGTACCCAGAACCGGCGGTGGTGCTCGATGGGCGATTGCGGCAATCTTGCCAAATCGCGGCGGCACTACCGGCGCAGCCAAGCGGCGGAGGAATGAGTCCATTGAGCCTCACACTCCGTCGAGGATGATCACCGTCGGCGTCGCCGGCAGGGTGTCGCGCGAAATCCGCAAGGTGCGCTCGCCGCCGCGGCGATCGATCTCGAACTGCTGGCCGATCAGGCGCATGAACTCGTCGAGTGGGGTGGCGAAGCGGTGCATCGGCAGCACGACGGCGGCGCGCAATCGCCTGGTGATCTCGGAGATGCCGTCGAGCGACATCGTATAGGTGCCGTCGATCGGCACCATCACGATGTCGAGCCGGCCGATCGCGGCGAAATGGCTGTCGTCGAGCTTGACGTGGAGGTGGCCGAGATGGCCGATGCAGAGGCCGGCGACCTCGAAGATGAAGATCGAATTGCCGTCCTTGATCATCTCGCCGCCGGAGTCTTCGCCCCAGTAGCGGCGGATGTCGGTGGTGACGTTGCGGATATAAGCGTCGCCGATGCGCTCGGCGTAATGCGCGGCCTGGCCGTTCTCGCCCCAGCCATGCAGCACGTGGGGAATCTTGGGATCGGGAAACAGCGTGTAATGGGTCGCGTGGGCCCGGTTCATGGTCGCGACGTCGGGCAGCCGCCCGGTCCGATAGACGCCGTTGTAGTCGGTCGCGATCCGGATGCCGCCGGGCGTGTCGATATAGTAGGTCGAATGGCCGGCATAGGTGATCGCGACTTCGTCGGCTTTGGCTGCGACGCGCCGGTAGTTCACCGGGACGGCGCGCGGCGGCGCATTGGCCATCGCCAGACATTCGCTGCGCCGGGCATCCTGCGCGAAAGCGTGACCGGTCAGTGATCCAAGCAAGACCAGCGCGGCGAGCAATCTCAGCATGACCTGTTCCGTCTGCGGCGGCATCCGCGGACGGGAAGACTAGCGCGCATTTGGCGCGCCGTCATGATGAGGCCCGTGCATCGCTCCATGGCGCGGGCTGCAACACGAGCCGGGCGATTATTGCGTCGGGACACGCTAGGATGCCGCGCAAACGATCGAGATCAGGGAGTTTTGCGTGACTGATACCGTCTCTTCGCAGCGCGCGCCTTCGACCAAACGGCTCGAGCCATTGCGCCATGTCGATGCCGGTGTGCTCAACATCGCCTATTACGAAGCGGGCCCTTCCGATGGGCCGGCCGTGCTGCTGATGCATGGCTTCCCTTACGACATCCACTCCTATGTGGACGTCGCGCCCATGCTGGCGGCGCAAGGCTGTCGGGTCATCGTGCCCTATCTGCGCGGCTACGGACCGACGGCCTTCCGCGACAAGGCGACGCCGCGCTCGGGCGAGCAGGCGGCGGTCGGCGCCGACATGATGGCGCTGATGGACGCGCTCGGCATCGCGCGCGCGGTGTTCGCCGGCTATGACTGGGGCGGCCGCGCCGCATCGATCGGTGCGGCGCTGTGGCCGGAGAGATGCATCGGACTCGTCTGCACCAACGGCTACATGATCCAGGACATCGCGCATGCGATGGTGCCGGCGCCGCCCGATCGCGAGGTGCCGCTTTGGTATCAGTACTACTTCCAGCTCGAGCGGGGGCGGGCCGGGCTTGCCGCCAATCGGCGCGGCATCGCCAAAATCCTGTGGTCGCAATGGTCGCCGAGCTGGGCGTTCGACGACGCCTGCTTCGAGCGGACTGCGGTCGCGTTCGACAATCCTGATTATGTCGACGTCGTGATCCACAGTTATCGCCACCGCTACGGCGTTGTCGACGGGGATCCGCAATATGCGGATTTGCAGCGGCGGCTCGACACATTGCCTGTCATCAGGGTCCCCGCCATCTCGCTCGACGGCGCCGACGACGGCGTGACGTTCGCGACCGACGGCAGTCGCACCGCGGCAAAGTACACCCGCCGCCTTGCCCATCGCCTGATTCCGCATGCCGGCCACAATCTGCCGCAGGAAGCGCCGGAGGCGTTTGCCGCCGCAGTGCTGGAGGTGATGAAGGCTAGCGCCGCGGGCTGATCTTCCAGGCGATGGCAAGCGTCAGCAGCGTCAGAATGCCGCTGACCAGCGCGGCCGTCGGGATTGTCAGGGCCAACGCCGCAGTTGCAGCCCAGCCGATCGAGGAGAAGGCTTCCGCGAAGGTGGCGATGCGGGAGGAGGTCTGACGCCGCCGGAATTGGCTGCGCTTGGCCTGCGCGCGGAACCAGAGCTGGACCGCGGCGGCGGATGCGGTCGCGATGAGGATTGCGATCGCCGTGACCGCGGCCTGCCCTGGCGAGGCAAACGCCAACGCGGCCACCAGCGGGGCGAAGATTACGGCGATTGCGATCAGGACCACCTCGACCTTGGCGCGGGTCACGCGTGACGGCGGCAGCGGCGCGGTCGCCACCAGATCGGGCGCGTCCTCGCCGGAGATGGTCAGCCAGGCGAGCCCGCCGGCGAGCTGGCCGGCGGCCATCACGATGACGGGGGTGATCAGCACGATCGCGGTCGACGTGCCGGAGAAGCTGCGCCACAGCATCAACGCCGGCGGCAGCAGATAGAGCATCTGCATCAGGGTCTGCGACAGCAGCCACGGATCGCGGCGCAGCAGCAAGAATTCCTTGCGCCGCAGCGCCTGCTGCCGCGAGCCGGCCCGGAAGGCGCGGGCGCGTCCCCGCGTCACCGCAGCCGGATTGGCCGCGACGCTGGCGACCGTATCGGCAAACCGCGGTGCGAATAGCGCCATCACGCCGCCGAGCATCACCAGCGCCGCGGCGAGCAGCAGCAGCATGATTTCGAGCTCGCCGAGCGATGCCCGCGCCGGCCACCACAGCAGGCTGTCGGAAGCGGGGGCAATTCGCGCCGCGGTTTCCGAGGTCAGAAAGGCAAAGCGCGACAGCGTGCCGTAGGACAGCACGGCCACGACCTGCAGCGCGATGACGAAGCCGGCGCCGATCACGGCGGAGACGACCTGCGCTACCAGCCGCGTCCGGCTCGGCCCGATCAGGCGGAACAGGAACGCGGTGACGGTGATCGCGGCGGCTGCCGCCGACAGCCCGATCGCAAGGACGACGCCGAAGCCGGCGAGCCAGCGCGGGCCGCCGAGATAGACCAGCACGTCGATGAACGGCGTCGACAGCAAGAGCGCCATGCTGCTCACCGTCAGCGCGATCGCGGCGATCCGGATCGAGAAGATGTTGGTGAGTTTTGCCGGCGACGACATGATCAGATCGAGATCGGCGCGGGCGTAGAACACGCGCGTCACCGACTCGATCGCCTGCGAGAGCATCAGCGCCCAGGCCAGGAAGATCGTCGCGGTCAGCACGATCAGCGACGACGGGTCGAGCGGAAACCGCAGGTCGGCATAGCGGTTGACCACGGCATAAGCCGGCAGATGCAGGATCGCCGCGAAGATCAGGAGCCCGATCACGGCGCGATTGCGCCGGCGACGGCCGCCGGTCATCATCGCCAGCCATTCGCGCCACGCCAGGCGGAATTCGTGCCGCGCGAACCAGGTGAGGTGGGCGACCGAGCTCACGCGGCCGCCGCTTCGGTATCGACCAGCGCGATGAACATGTCCTCGAGCGTGGTGTCGTTGCGGCCGTTCTGCGCGCGCAGCTCGGCCAGCGTACCCTCGGCGATCAGCCTGCCGGCCGCGATCACGCCGATCCGGTCGGCCATCCGCTCGGCGACTTCGAGAATGTGGGTCGTCATGATCACGGTGCAGCCGGCGCGGACGCGCTCCTGCAGCAGTCCCTTGACGTGACGCGCCGACAGCGCGTCGAGGCCGGTCAGCGGTTCGTCGAGAATGATCAGGCGGGGATCGTGCACCAGCGCGCCGGCCAGCGCCACCTTCTGGCGCATGCCCTTGGAAAAGCCTTCGCAGCGCTCGTTGAGATGCGGCTCGAGCCCGAGCGACACCAAAAGATCGCGCGCCGAGCTCTCCGACGTGCGCGGATCGATGCCCCACAGGCCGGCGACGAATTCGAGATATTCCAGCGGCGTCAGCTTGTCGTAGATCATCGGCTCGTCGGACACCCAAGCCATGATCTGCTTGGCGGCGACCGGATCGGCCAGCGCGTCGATGCCGAGGATCGACACCGAGCCGGCATCGGGCCGCAATAGCCCCGCCACCATGCGCAGCGTCGTGGTCTTGCCGGCGCCGTTCGGTCCGAGCAGCGCATAGAACTCACCGACACGGATCGTGAGATCGAGCGCGTCGACCGCCGGGCGGTCAAAACGCTTGGTTAACCCTCGCACGGCGAGTGCGGACAGTTCAGGTGTCATGGCGTGGTGGCGATCCGGAATTTCGCTCGTCGGTTGCGCAAAGCTTGGACAAAAACCGTTTCGGTGCAGTGAATCGCACGGGGCAAATCAAAGGTGATATCCGTATTAGTCCGTGCTGCGGCAAATCTCCGCAAATGTGATGATACAGCGACAACAGCGGTTTGTTGACAGGGATCGGGCCTTTTGGCTCAATCGGGGCGGACATAGGCGGCTTTCGGCGCTCCAGACACAAGGGCGTGAAGGCGGGATGCAACGAGCGATCGGATAAGAATCGCCGGGCATCGGGGAGGGAACGATGCTGGACTTTGTTCAGCAGCTCGTCAGCGGCATCGCGCTCGGCTGCGTTTACGGCCTGATCGCGCTCGGCTTCGTGCTGGTCTACAAGGCAACCGAGGTCGTCAATTTCGCGCAAGGCGATTTGATGATGCTGGGCGGCTTTTTCGCCTTCACCTTCATCGGCATGCTCGGGCTGAATTACTGGGTCGGGTTCGCCGGCGCGGTGATCTGCATGGCGCTGTTCGGCATGCTGGCCGAGCGGCTCGTGGTGCGGCCGATCCTCGGCTATCCGCAATTCTCCATCATCATGGCGACGATCGGGCTCGGCTATTTCCTGCGCTCGGTCTCCGGCATGATCTGGGGCACAGACGACTTCAAGATCGAGACGCCGTTCAGCCAGGGCGTGCTGCGGATCGGCAGCCTGGTGCTCGCCTACGACAAGCTGTCGGTGATCGCGGCGACCATCATCCTGTGCGCGCTGCTCTATTTGTTCTTCAATCGCACCACGCTCGGCACCGCGATGCGCGCCAGCTCCGAGAACATGCTGGCTGCCTATTACATGGGCATTCCGGTCAAGCGGGTGGTCTCGATCGTCTGGGCGATCTCGGCCGCGGTCGCGACCTGCGCCGGCGTGTTGCTGGCGCCGATCACCTTCATCCATTCCAATGTCGGCCTGGTGCTGGGGCTGAAGGCGTTTCCGGCCGCGCTGCTCGGCGGCTTCGGCTCGATCCCGGGCGCCGTGGTCGGCGGCGTCCTGATCGGCGTGATCGAGAGCATGGCCGGCTTCTATTTGCCGCAGGGATGGAAGGACGTCGCGCCCTACATCGTGCTGCTCGCGGTGCTGCTGCTCAAGCCCGAGGGCCTGTTCGGTCTTCATGTCCGGAAGAAAGTCTGAGGAGCAACGGATGCGGTTTCTCTTCAAGACCGATTACGAAGACGACATCAAGCTGTTCCCGCATTCGGGCTACATCTATTCCTACGGCCTGTTGCTGGCGGTGCTGCTGATCGCGCCCTACGTGCTCTCAAGCTATCTGATGAGCCAGCTCGTCTTCGTCTGCATCTACGCGACCGTCGGCGTCGGGCTCCTGATCCTGACCGGCTTCACCGGACAGGCCTCGCTCGGCCATGCCGCGTTTCTTGCGATCGGCGCCTATACCGCGGCCTATCTGCAGCAGTTCAATGTGCCGTTCCCGGTGTACTTCCTCGCCGCGGGGCTGTTGACCGGCGTGGTCGGCGCGCTGGTCGGATTTCCGGCGCTGCGGCTGCAGGGCATCTATCTGGTGATCGCGACGATCTCCTTTGCATTCATCGTCGAGGAGATCCTGGCGCGCTGGGAAAGCGTCACCAACGGCAATGAGGGCATGCGGGTCAAGACCATGCAGCTGCTCGGCACCACGGTGTCGCGCGACGGCCCGACCTTCTATTATCTCTGCCTTGCGGTGCTGGTGCTGACCATCGTCGGCACGCTCAATCTGCTGCGCTCGCCGACCGGGCGCGCCTTCGTCGCGATCCGCGACAGCGAAACCGCGGCGCGCAGCATGGGCATCAATGTCGCACTCTACAAGGTGAAGTCGTTCGCGATCTCGGCGGCGATCACCGGCTTTGCCGGCGTGCTGTTCGCGCACAAGCTCTCCTTCATCTCGCCCGAGATGTTCACGCTGCAGCTTTCGATCGAGTTCATCATCGTGATCCTGATCGGCGGCACGTTCAGCCTGCACGGTGCGGTGCTGGGCGCGATCTTCCTGGTCATGATCGATCCGTTCCTGACCTATCTGAAGGACGATATGCCCGGCGTGATCGGCGGCATTGCTGCCACCCTCGGCGCCGGCACCGAGCGCGCGGGCCATATCCAGGACGCGGTCGCAGCCTTCGCCTCCGCCAACGGACTGAAGGGCGCGATCTACGGCATCATCATCGTGCTGTTCGTGCTGTTTGAACCGCTCGGACTCTATGGCCGTTGGCTCAAGATCAAGCTCTTCTTCCAGCTGTTCCCGCTCTACAAGCGCGCAACCTTCAAGCGGCAGAAGATCTATGTGAAATCGGAGCGGAACAGATGAGCTATTTCCGCGCCGAGAACCTGTCGCTGCACTTCGGTGGCCTCAAGGCGGTCGATGCGGTCAGCTTCGCGGTCGAGAAGGGCGAGATCCTCTCGATCATCGGGCCCAACGGCGCCGGCAAGAGCTCGATCTTCAACCTGATCTCGCGGATCTATCCGCCGACCTCCGGCAAGATCTTCTTCGAGGATCAGGACATCACCCAGGAGCCGGCCTACGACATCGCGAAACTCGGCATCGCCCGCACCTTCCAGAACATCGAGCTGTTCGAGAACGCGACCGTGCTGAGCAATCTCCTGGTCGGCCGCCATCGCCATTCCACCACCCGGCTGTGGCAGGAGCTATTGTTCCTGCCGAGCGTTCGCGCCAGCGAGAAGGCGCATCGCCGCCGCGTCGAGCAGGTGATCGAATTCCTCGATCTCGAGCCCTACCGCGACAAGCTGATCTCGGGACTGCCTTACGGCGTGCGCAAGGTGATCGAGCTGGCGCGGGCGCTGTGCTCGGAACCGAAGCTGATCCTGCTCGACGAACCGTCCTCCGGCCTCAATGTCGAGGAGACCGACGACATGTCGTTCTGGATCCGCGACATGAAGAGCGAGCTCGGCATCACCGTGCTGATGGTCGAGCACGACATGACGCTCGTCAACCGCGTCTCCGATCGCGTCATCGCGCTGAACTACGGCCGCGTGCTGGCGATGGGCTCGCCTTCGGAGGTGCAGCACCATCCCGACGTCGTCGCAGCGTATCTCGGCGCATGAGGATGATGCCATGAGCACAGCGGACATCATCCTGAAGCTCTCCAACATCGAAAGCTATTACGGGCCGATCATGGCGATCCGCGGCATCAGCCTCGAGGTGCCGCGCGGCCGGATCGTGACGCTGCTCGGCGCCAACGGCGCCGGCAAGACCACGGTCCTGAAGACGATCTCCGGGATCCTCGACCCGCAGAAGGGCTCGATCGAATTCCTCGGCAAGCCGATCCAGCGCATGGAGGCCGACAGGATCGTGCGGCTCGGCCTGAGCCACGTGCCGGAGGGGCGTGAGGTGTTTCCGTTCCTGTCGGTGCGCGAAAACCTGATGATGGGCGCCTATCTGCGCAAGGACCGCGACGGTGTGGCGCAGGACCTCGAGCGCGTCTACGGCTATTTTCCACGGTTGAGAGAGCGGCTCGGCCAGCCGGCCGGGCAGCTTTCGGGCGGCGAGCAGCAGATGCTGGCGATCGGGCGGGCGCTGATGAACCGGCCGACGCTGCTGTTGCTCGATGAGCCGTCGCTCGGGCTGTCGCCGATCCTGGTGAAGGAGATCTTCACCATTATCCGCCGCGTCAATGAGGAGCAGGGCATGTCGATCCTGCTGGTCGAGCAGAATGCCAAGATCGCGCTGGAGACCGCGCATTACGGCTATGTGCTGGAGATCGGCCGCGTCGTCATGAACGACAGCTGCGAGCGGCTGATGAATTCACCCGATATCCAGGAGTTCTATCTCGGCGCCAAGGAAGCCGGCGCGCGCGGCGAGCGGCGCTGGAAAAAGAAGAAGACGTGGCGTTGAGAATGACTGGGCGCTGGCAAGGGCGCCCAGGAAGGTTTGGCACTGAAAGAGAGTTGGAGCTAGATTTCAGGCCAGTTTCGCCAACAAGACCGGCAACACAAGCCGGCGCGTGAGACCGGCGGCAGAGGAGGGAGCGCGCATGGCCGGACCAGCGGTGCTGACGGTTGCCGACACGATCGCGAGGAGCTTTCTGCTCGCGGTTCAAACGCGTGGCGACAGGCCCGCGATCCGCGAGAAGAAGTTCGGCATCTGGCAACCGACCAGCTGGCGCGAATGGCTGCAGATCTCCAAGGACATCTCCTACGGCCTGCATGCCACAGGCTTCCGTCCCGGCGACGTTGGCTCGATCATCGCCAACGCGGTGCCGGAATGGGTCTATGCCGACATGGGCATCCTATGCGCCGGCGGCGTCTCTTCCGGCATCTATCCGACCGATTCGGCGGCGCAGGTCGAATACCTCATCAATGATTCCCGCACGCGAGTGATCTTCGTCGAGGACGAGGAGCAGCTCGACAAGGTGCTGACCTGCCGGTCGCGGTGTCCGACGCTGGAGAAGATCGTCGTGTTCGACATGGAGGGCCTCTCCGGCTTTTCCGATCCGATGGTGCTGTCGCTCGCGGAATTCACGTCGCTCGGCCGCAATCATGCCTGGGGCAATCCGGCGCTGTGGGACGAGATGACCGGCAGCCGCACCGCCTCCGATCTCGCGATCCTGGTCTACACCTCCGGCACCACGGGCCCGCCCAAGGGCGCGATGCATTCCAACCGCAGCGTGACGCACCAGATGCGCCACGCCAACGATCTCTACCCCTCGACCGACAGCGAGGAGCGCCTGGTGTTCCTGCCGCTCTGTCACGTCGCCGAGCGGGTCGGCGGCTATTACCTCTCGCTCGCGCTGGGATCGGTGATGAATTTCGCCGAGAGCCCGGAGACGGTACCGGACAATCTTCGCGAGGTGCAACCGACCGCATTCCTCGCGGTGCCCCGGATCTGGGAGAAGTTCTATTCCGGCATCACCATCGCGCTGAAGGATGCGACCCCGTTCCAGAACTGGATGTATGCCCGCGCGCTCGCGATCGGCAACCGGATGACCGAGTGCCGGCTGCAGGGCGAGACGCCGCCACTGTCGCTGCGACTCGCCAACCGCGCGGCCTATTGGCTGGTGTTCCGCAACATCCGCCGCATGCTCGGGCTCGACCGCTGCCGGATTGCGCTGACCGGCGCCGCGCCGATCTCGCCGGATCTGATCCGCTGGTATCTCGCGCTCGGCATCGACATGCGCGAGGTCTACGGCCAGACCGAGAATTGCGGCGTCGCCACCATGATGCCGGCGGACCGCATCAAGCTCGGCTC
This sequence comes from Bradyrhizobium sp. BRP56, assembly GCF_020194035.1. Taxonomy (NCBI): domain Bacteria; kingdom Pseudomonadati; phylum Pseudomonadota; class Alphaproteobacteria; order Hyphomicrobiales; family Nitrobacteraceae; genus Bradyrhizobium; species Bradyrhizobium sp. BRP56. The sequence continues at coordinate 43,712 of NZ_JADYVV010000061.1, read as the reverse complement.
GGTCGGGAAGGCCGCGCCCTGGGGCGAGGTGATGATCTGCCCGAAGGGCGAGATCCTGATCAAGGGCGACTTCCTGTTCATGGGCTATCTCAACCAGCCGGAGAGGACTGCCGAGACGATCGACGCCAAAGGCTGGCTGCACACCGGCGACGTCGGCACGATCGACAATGAGGGCTATGTCAAGATCACCGACCGGATGAAGGACATCATCATCACCTCCGGCGGCAAGAACATCACGCCGTCCGAGATCGAGAACCAGCTTAAATTCTCGCCCTATGTCTCGGATGCGGTCGTGATCGGTGACAAGCGGCCGTATCTCACCTGCCTGATCATGATCGACCAGGAGAATGTCGAGAAATACGCCCAGGACCACGACATCCCCTTCACCAATTACGCGAGCCTGTGCCGCGCACGCGAAATCCAGGATCTGATCCAGCGCGAGGTCGAGGCGGTCAACGTCAAGTTCGCGCGCGTCGAGACCGTCAAGAAATTCTATCTGATCGAGCGCCAGCTCACGCCCGAGGACGAGGAGCTGACGCCGACCATGAAGCTGAAGCGCAGCTTCGTGAACAAGCGCTACGCGGCCGAGATCGCCGCCATGTATGGCGAACGCGCGGTGGCATAGCCGAGGAGAAGGAAATTGGCGAGGGAGCGAGCAGGCCCGACCCTTCGCTCAACATGGGCCTTTGTTAAGGAGGAGACTGCAATGTCGAAATCGCTGAAGGCGCTGGGCCTTGCGGTGAGCGCGCTGGCGCTGACCTGTCTGCCGGCCGCAGCCCAGACCAAGGTCACCAATGAAGGCATCTCGCCGACCGAGATCGTGATCGGAACGCATCAGGACTTGTCCGGCCCGATCAAGGTCTGGGGCGTTCCGGTGTCCAACGGCATGAAGATGGCGGTCGAGGAGATCAACGCCGGCGGCGGCATCAACGGCCGCAAGATCAAGATGATCCTGGAGGACAACGGCTACGATCCGAAGAAGGCGGTGCTGGCCTCGCAGAAGATGGTCGAGCGCGACAAGGTGTTCGCGATGATCGGCCCGATGGGCTCGCCGACCGTGCTCGCCGCGCAGGACGTCCTGTTCGATGCGGGCGTGTTGCAGCTGTTCCCGCTGACGGCCGCCGAATTCACCTTCAAGTTCGATCCCGCCAAGCCGCAGGAACGGCTGAAGTTCAACAACCTCCTGCCCTATGTCGAGAGCACGCGCGCCGCGCTCAAATACATGATGGAGTGGAAGAACTTCAAGAAGCCCTGCATCATGCATCAGGATGACGAGTACGGCAAAAACGTGCTCGACGGCTTCACCCAGCAGCTCGGCGCGATGAAGGTGCAGCCGGCCTCGGTCACGAGCTACAAGCGCGGCGCCTCTGACTTCTCGGCGCAGGTCGCCAAGATGAAGGCCGACGGCTGCGACCTCGTCGTGCTCGGCACCGTGATCCGCGAGACCATCGGCGCGATGAACGAGGCCAAGAAGCTCGGCTGGGACGTGACCTTCCTCGGCGCCACCCCGACCAACGTGCTCGAAGTGCCGGCGCTCGGCAAGGAAGCCGTCGAAGGGCTCTATGCGGCCTCGGGCTTCGAGATTCCCTACGAGGATACGGCCAAGGGCAAGGTGAAGGACTGGCTGGTGAACTACAAGAAGATGTTCAACACCGACGCCAATACCCAGGCGATCATCGGCTACAACGCGGTGATGACCTTCGCCTTCTACGCGCAGAAGGCGGGCAAGGATCTCTCCGGCCAGAAGATGCTGGACTCGCTGGAGTCAGGCGACAAATTCCTCGACATCTTCAGCTCGCCGCCGACCAAGTTCTCCAAGACGGATCATCTCGCCAACACCATCACCCAGGTGCAGCAGGTCAAGGGCGGCCGCTGGGTGCTGGTGAAGGACAATCTGATGTTCTGACGGGCAGTCACTCATCTGGATTCACTCGTCATTGCGAGGAGCGAAGCGACGAAGCAATCCATCTTTCCGCGGAGGGATGGATTGCTTCGCTTCGCTCGCAATGACGGAAAGGTATGTCTGGCCGGCTCTTAGTTCGTCCGCGCCGCCGGCCGCCACGCGGCCTCGGTGACGAGCGGGGCATCGACATAGCGGCTGACGCCGTGCTGGTCGATCACGAAGGTCGGCCGAAAACTCCTGATGTCGCTGTCCTCGATCATCGCCATGCGGCGGTTGTCGAGGGTCAGCCAGCGGCCGTCGAGCCGCGCGGCGAGCACCGCATGGTCTTCGCCGCCGAGCAGGTCATGCAGGACGACGATCCGCAGATCTTCCGGCGCCACGCCGGCCTTGCGCAGCGCCACGAGTTTCGCGATCGCATAGTCCTCGCAATCGCCGCTGCCGCGGGCGAAGGTGGCGAGCGGCGTCGCCCAGACGTCGGGCTCGCCATAGGCCACGAGATCGCTGCCCGGACGGATCGCAAGGTTGATCGCGCGGTTGATCTCGCCGAGCCGGGCGCGACCCTGACGCGCCCGTCCGGCTTCGACGATCGCCAGGAATCGCAACGCCGCCGGCGACGCGCAACCGGCGCGGTCGCTCTCGCAGGCTGCCAGTTGCTCCAATTCGTCGGCGAGTTGGCGCTGTACGCCGAGCCATTTGGCGTGCAGGCCGCCGTCGGCAAGCAGGCTGGTGGTCAGGCCGAACGGCTCGGTCGATTTTCTGATCAGCGTCGCCGGACCGGGCGAAAGCAGCGAAGCGGCATTGAGCTCGGCAACCGGCGCGGCCAGGGCCAGGCCGAAGCCCAGCATGACGGCGCGCAGCGCAAGCGGGCGAAGCGAGAATCTCATCTGACACCCCCTGTCCGCTCTTCGGCGGGTGGACATTGCACCGCGCACGCGACCGGATCGTTTCATGCCGGGCAGCATGGCGAACGATCCCTTCGAATCGACTTAAGATGTGGGGAATCAGGGGAAGAGGCTAAAGGGCGCCTGCTAGGGGTCCCGAAAACTTTACCGGTTTGTGAAAGGAAGCGGCGAACCTTTTTCCACTGCTTTGCAACTCATCCTTGCCTTCTGGTTAACCCGGCCGGTCCGCGCACGGGACTGCTGTGATTTGTAAGCTAAGTCACAGCTTTGGCCGGGAAATTGGGGTCAAATGCCCGCTCTGGGCTAAGGGGAAATAGAGGCAAGTACAGAAATGCCAATCAATACCACGAATACGTGGCTCAGTACGTATCTTGGCTTAAATCCCACCTTATGGTACCGTCAAGCGAATCCGAACTACACGGCTCTTCACAGCGTGAGCCAAGTCACATCCAGTCAAACCGCACAACAGGGCCACCTTGCGCAAGCACAGAGTGGTTTCGCCAAGCTTTATCCGATGATATGCAGGCATAATCATTCGGATATTTTAACAATATTAACTCTCGTGCGGTGATCCGCAGTGAACTTTGTCGAGAAATTCGACGGCCTGTTGCCGAACACGGACGCTTATGCCCGTGGATATGTGCACGTCGACAGCGTTTCCACGCATGCTCCGCCCGGCGCGATCATCGTCGACGATGGGCAATTGCTGTTCACCGGCGACTTCAAGCGGACCGGGCTCGACCTCGTCATCGCGAAGGACGATCGGGAACTCGTCCTGCACGACTATTTCAAGGGCGAGAAGCGCGCGCCGCTGGCGTCGCCTGACGGCGCGCATCTCACCGGCGATCTCGTCAACGCACTCACCGGCTACATCCAATATGCCCAGGCCGGCGGCGCGGCGGAGCCGGCTAAGGTCATCGGCCATGTCACCAAGCTGACCGGGAACGCCACGGCAATCCGCAACGGCGTCGCGATCGTCCTGAACCAGGGCGATAACGTCAACAAGGGTGACGTGGTGCAGTCCGGCGGCGACTCTACGCTCGGCATCACCTTCATCGACGGCACCGTGTTCGGTCTCGGACCGAACGCCAAGATGGTGCTGAACGAAATGATCTACGACCCGAACGGGTCGAGCAATACGTCGCTGATGAGTCTGGTCTCGGGCACGATCTCCTTCGTGGCCGGCGCGACCGCCAAGCACGGCGACATGAAGGTCGATACGCCGGTCGCGACCATGGGCATCCGCGGCACCGCGGTGCTGGTCGAGATCGATTTCGACGTGCAGGGCACCGGCGGCGTGCCGCCGGCCAAATTCCAGGTGCTGGTCGAGCCCGATGGCAGCACCGGCTCCTACATCCTGTTCGACAAGACGACGCTCAATCCGATCGCGACCGTCGATCAGGCCGGCACCCAGACCATCGTCAACGGCCAGGGCAGCGTCAGCTTCGTCTCGTCGGCGCAACTGTCGACCGATGCGCAGAAGCTGATCTCCGACGTCTTCGCGCTGAAGTTCACCGACAACAACAATCCCAACACCAAGCTCACCACCAACTTCACGGACAGCGTCGTCCCGGTCTCGAGCAGCTTCAAGCTCACCAGCAGCGACAGTGGCGCGCCGATCATCATTCTGCTGACCTTCGTCAACACGACCGGCCCTCAGGCCGGCGGCGTTCCCAACAGCAGGATCGAGCACATCCCGGGGCCGCCGCAGGTCGTGACCCAGGACGCGGCGTTTACCGAGCGGCCGGGGCTGACCCAAAGCGGGCTGTTCGACACCGCGACGGGCCAGATCAAATGGCTAGACCTCAATGTCGGTGACATACCGAGTGCGAAGGTCGACTATTCCGCGTTCAGCTATCGGGACGCCAACGGCAGCGACGTGACCTCATCGCTGACGGCAGCGCAGCTTGCGGCCATCAAGACCGTCGAGATCCCGTTGCTGCTCGAGCCCGATCCGAACAACAAGAATGCCGGTTCGGCGACCTGGACCTACAACCTTGCCGACAGCGCGTTCGACTTCCTGGCTGCCGGAGAAACGCTGACGCTGGCCTATGTCGCGCGCGTCGATAACAATTTCGCACCGAACAACGAGACCACGTTCAAGACCTTCACGATCACGATCACCGGCACCAACGACTCCCCGGTGGTGACGTCCTCGGCGCAGGCCGGTTCGATCACCGAACTCCCAGCAACGACGAATTCCGCCCAGCCTGATACGGCGCACGGCACGCTGACATTTACCGATGCGGATCTGACCGACACGCATACGGTCACCATCACCGGCGTCACCGAGGCCGGCGTCACCACCGGACTTGCCAGCCATGCCACTGTGCTGAGCTGGCTGTCGCTGGGCGCGCTGACCGATTCGACCGATGGCGTGACGGGATCGCGCTCCTGGACGTTCTCGGCCGCCGACAGGAGTTTCGACTATCTCGCCACCGGCGAGACGCTGACGCTGACCTACACGGTCGAGATCGACGACCATCAGGGCGGCGTCATCACGCTGCCGGTCACCATCACGATCGTCGGCACCGACGACAGGCCGGTGATCACCTCGCCGACCCAGTTGGCCGCCATCACTGAAGCCGAGGAGACGACCGGCTCGGTCGTGCCGGATACCGCATCCGGTACCGTGACCTTCGTCGATGTCGATCTCAGCGACACCCACAGCGTCACCGTGGCCGGCGTCACCGAAACTGGCGTGACCACGGGGCTTCCCGATCAGGCGACGATACTGGGCTGGATGTCGCTCGGCACGCTGACGGATTCGACCGGCGGCGTAACCGGATCGCGCGCCTGGACCTTCTCAGCCGCCGACAGAAATTTCGACTATCTCGCTGCCGGTGAGACGTTGACGCTGACTTACCGGATCCAGGTCGACGACCATCACGGCGGCGTCGTCACCCAGCCCGTCACCATCACCATCACGGGCACCAACGACGCGCCGACGTTCACGTCGGAGCCGCCGACCGCCACGGTCCCCGAGATGATCGGCGAGACCGGATCGATCAAGCTCGACGTGGCCCAGGGCGCGGTGATATTTGCCGACGTCGATCTCAGCGACACCCACATTGTGTCCATTACCGCCGTCGCGGAATCCGGAACGACCACAGGCCTGCCTGAGGACGAGTCCACGATCCTGAACTGGCTCTCGCTGGGGACGCTGACCGATTCGACCGGCGGGGTCGCCGGATCCCAGGCCTGGACCTTCTCGGCCGCCGACCGCAATTTCGATTATCTTGCCGACGGTGAGACACTGACGCTGACCTATACGGTCGAGGTCAATGACCATCATGGCGGCGTGATCAGCCAACCGGTGACGATCACGATTACCGGCAGCAATGACGCGCCGATCGTCACGTCGGTGCCTCAGGCGGCCATCATCCCCGAACAACCCGATACGACCGGTTCATCGACGCTGGACAGCGCATCCGGCACCGTGACGTTCACCGATGTGGATCTCAGCGACACCCACACCATGACCATCACCGGCGTCGCCGAATCCGGGGCGACCACGGGCCTGCCCGACGAGTCCACGATCCTGAACTGGCTGTCGCTGGGTACGTTGACGGACGCGACCGGCGGTTCAACCGGATCGTCGACCTGGACGTTCTCGGCCGCGGACCAGAATTTCGACTATCTCGCCCTCGGCGAGACGCTGACGCTGACCTACACGATCCAGATCGACGACCACCATGGCGGCGTCATCAACGAGCCTGTGACGATCACGATCAACGGCGCCAACGACGCGCCGATACTCGCCGACGTCAATGCCAGCACGCTCACCGATACCGCTGATAACGACACGTTCGGCACGCTGACCGGCACGCTCCATGGCAACGACGTCGACCATGGCGAAACCGCGACGCTGACTTATGCCGCGCTCAATTCGGACCACGCCGCGGTCACGCAGATCGCAGGCCTCTACGGCTCGCTGACCGTCAACCCGGACGGCACCTACAGCTATGTTCCCGATGCTGCCGCGATCAACGCGCTCGGCAAGGGCACCTATGCCGACACGTTCGATGTGGAGACGATCGACGCGCATGGCGCCGTCGGGACCGCGAAGCTGACGATCGACGTGATCGGCGCCAACGACACGCCCGTGATCCATACCGACAACGTCAGTATCATCGAACATCCCAACGGGACCGAGACGATCTCCGGCCTGACCGTGACGGACGCCGATGCGACGGCCGACGAGACCTTCACCATGGTCGCGGCGACGACGCCCGGTGCGGGCAGCAGCGTTGCGCCTTCGTCGCAGGAGGGGCTTCTCTCCGGCATCAACACCGCGCTTGGATCGTCGGGTCTCGTTTACAACCCCGGCCAGACGGCTCCGGCGACCGACACGATCGCGCTTTCCGTGACCGATGGCCATGGCGCAACCGATACGGTCAACCTGATCTTCAACGTCCAACAGGATCGGCCCGAGCCCGTGATTCTGACCGGGACCAGCGACAAGGACGTGTTTTTCGGGTCGGGTTACCAGGACAAGTTCGTGTTTGCGCCGAACTTCAACCACGACACGATCCTGAACTTCACGCCAGGCGAGGACCAGATCGACCTGTCCACGGTCGTCTCGGCAAGCACCTTCAGTAGCTGGTTCGATCAGCATGTTGCGACATCGCCGACCAATTCGGCGGATACGCTGATCACGATCGACAGCGCAGACACGATCACATTGCACAATGTCGCGAAGGCGAGCCTGTCCCAGAACGACTTCATTATTCATTTTACGTGACGGGCGCGCGGCCGTGCCGCCAGGGGGCTGGCCCGGCTGATTGTGCACTGCGCACGCTTGCTCGATTGGAACAATTCTGCGCGCGTGATATCCAGATGGCATGAAACGGCTGAAGGCGATACGCAGGTGGTTCGCACGGCGCTTCGGCTATGCGCGGCTGGTCTGCGTGGCGCTGTTGATCGGCATTGCCGCGCTGCGGATCGTGGATCCGGCTCCGGTTCAGGAGCTTCGCGTCAGGACGTTTGACACATTCCAGGCGCTGCAGCCGCGCCAGAAGACCGCACGGCCGGTCACCATCGTCGATATCGACGAGAAGAGCCTCGCCGATCCCCGGCTCGGACAGTGGCCGTGGCCGCGGACGCGGCTCGCCGACATCGTCACCAATCTCACCCGGCTCGGCGCCGTGGTGATCGCGTTCGATGCGGTGTTCTCCGAGCCGGATCGTCTCAACCCCGATATCGCCGCCGATACGTTCAGCAGCCTCGATGAGGAGATGCGCGCGAGGCTGCGGCAGCTGCCGAGCAACGACAGCATCATGGCCGAAGCCATCAAGAACTCGCGCGTGGTGCTCGGCGAATCCGGCGGACCCAACGTGCGCGCCGACCTCAACGAAAAGCTTCCGGTCACCGGACTTGCGATGCTCGGCGAGGAGCCGCAGCCTTTCATGTTCATGTTCCCGGGGCTGCTGCGCAACGTGCCGTTGCTCGAGGAGGCGGCTGCCGGGCGCGGCCTGTTCACGATCAGGCCGGAGCGCGACGGCATCGTCAGGCGCGTGCCGATGATCATGGTGGCGCAGGGCATCACCATGCCGTCGCTGAGCTTCGAGATGCTGCGGGTGGCGAGCGGCTCGGGCACGATCCTGATCAAGGCCGACAAGGCCGGTATCAAGAGCCTGGGTCTCAAGGGCTTTGCGATCCCGACCGATCTCCACGGCCAACTCTGGATCCACTACGCTCGCCGCGATCCCTCGATCTATGTCTCGGCCGTCGATGTGCTGGACGGGCGCGTCCCACCGGACCGAATTGCCGGCAAGCTGATCGTGATCGGCACCTCAGCGACCGGGCTGAACGACATCAAGACGACGCCGGTGACGCCGGCGATGCCCGGTGTCGAGGTTCACGCCCAGGTGCTGGAGAGCGCGCTGACCGGCGATGTCGTTTCGCAGCCGAATTACGGCATCGGCATCGAGTTCTTCGCCGCGCTGATCATGGGGCTCCTTGTGATCGCCTTTGCGCCGAAGTTCGGTCCGATCACGCTGGTCGCCGTCGGCGGAATGTTTGCCTCGGTGCTGATCGGCACGTCCTGGTATTTCTATTCCCAGCACCGGCTGCTGATCGACTTCACCTATCCGCTGATGTCGACCACGGCGATCTATCTCACGCTGATCTTCTCCGCCTTCGTGCGCGAGCAGCAGCAGCGCCGACAGATCAGGTCGCAATTCGTGCAGTACATGTCGCCCGCGCTGGTCGAGCAGCTGGCGCAGTCGCCGGAGCGGCTGGTGCTCGGCGGCGAGGAACGCGAGATGACCATCATGTTCTCGGACATGCGCGGTTTCACCTCGATCTCGGAAACCTACAGGAGCAATCCGCAGGGCCTTACGGCGCTGATGAACCGCTTCCTTACTCCGCTTTCCAACGCGATCCTCGCCCGCAAGGGCACCATCGACAAATATATGGGCGACGCCATCATGGCGTTCTGGAACGCGCCGCTCGATGACAAGCAGCACCAGCTCAACGCCTGCGATGCGGCGCTCGACATGCTGGAGCGCGTCGACGACCTCAACCGTGAGCGCGAGCAGGAGGCGAAGGACGGCGGCCACGTCTATGTGCCGCTCAACATCGGTGTCGGTCTCAACACCGGCTCCTGCGTGGTCGGCAATATGGGCTCCGATGTGCGCTTCGACTATTCGGTGTTCGGCGACAGCGTCAATCTGGCCTCGCGGCTCGAGGGGCAGTCCAAGGAATACGGCTTCCCGATCATCGTGGGATCGAAAACCGCGCTTGCGGTGAAGGAGAAGTTTGCGATCCTCGAACTCGATTTCATCATGGTCAAGGGCAAGAAGGAGCCCGAGGTGATCTACGCGATTGCCGGCCGTGAGGATGTCGCGAGCTCCGGCCGCTTCCAGCGCCTGCGCAACCTGACCATCGAGATGCTCGCCTGCTACCGCGGCCGCGATTGGGACGGCGCGCTCGCCGCGATCGAACGCGGCCGCAAGACCGACGACGCGCAGACGCTGCAATATCTCTATCGCCTCTATGAGGCGCGCATCCACGCCTTCCAGAAGGAGCCGCCGCCCGACGACTGGAACGGCGCATTCGCGTTGACGACGAAATAGCCGACGCAAACCCGATGTCGTCCCGGCTCCCGTGCGCAATTGCGCACCAGGCCGGGACGACGATGGAATGTCTATTCCAGCCCGATCTGGGTCAGATCCTGGAACCAGTGCTGCGCCTGCACGAAGGTCTTCACCTTCGGCGACAGCGCGTGCGGATTGGTGTCGTGCACCACCCACACCAGCGCGGCATCGTCGACGATCAGCGCGTGTGCCTGCGCCAGCAGCGCATCCTGTTTGGCGGAATCGAAGGTCTGCTTGGCCTCGTCGATCAACGCATCGACCTTCGGGTTCTTGTAGCCGCCCCAGTTGACACCGACCGGCGCGACCTGGCCGGAGTGGAAGAACCGCACGATGGCGTAGAGCGGATCCGACGTGACATAGGCGATGTTGTTGGCGGTGATGCCGGCATTCATCTCGTCCGCCGCGCCCTTGCGCCAGTGCGTATATAATGTCTCGAGCTCGACCACCTTGAAGTCGATGTCGATGCCGATCTCCTTGAAGCTCTGCTGCAGGAACTCGTTCATCGGCAGCGACAGCATCTGCCCGGTGCCGCCCTGGGCGATGATGAAAGTCGTCTTCAGCGGCTTGTCCTTCGAATAGCCGGCTTCTTCCACCAGCTTCTTCGCGGCCGCGAGATCGTATTTCAGTTCGAACGTCGGCTTACCGAACCACGGGCTCGACGGATCGACCTGGCCCTTGGCCGGCTTGGCGAGGCCGTTCATCAGGCCAACCACCGCGTCGCGGTCGATCGCGAGGTTGAGCGCCTTGCGCAGGCGGATGTCGGTCCATGGCGAGCCCGGCAGCACGCTCAAGTGATAGTTCCAGACATGCGGCGTCACGTTGTCGACGATCCTCATGCCGGCGGCCTTGAGCTGCGGTACGGCGTCGGGCGCCGGCGTTTCGATCAGGTCGACCTGGCCGGCCAGCAGCGCGTTGGTGCGGGTCAGCGCTTCCGGCATCGGGATCAGGATCATCTTGTCGACCTTCGCAAGCCGCTTCTTGTCCCAATAGTCCGGGTTCTTCGTCAGCTCGGCGAGCTCGCGCGGCACCAGCTTGGTCAGCTTGAACGGACCGGTGCCGGAGGGCTGACTGGCGAACTTGTCCCAGTCCTTGCCGAGCTTTTCATATTGCGCGGGGCTGGAGACCAGGAACCAGAGCATCTGATAGGGGAAGAAGGAGTCGACCGTCTTGGTCGTGATCTCGATGGTGAAATCGTCGACCTTGGCGTAGCTCGCAACCGAAGGCAGGCGGGTCTTGACCTGCGCGCTCTGTCGCTTGTCGAATTGCGGTGCCTTGTCGTTCAGCACCTTGTCGAGATTCCAGATCACCGCGTCGGCATTGAAGTCGCTGCCGTCATGGAATTTCACGCCCTTGCGCAGCGTGAAGCGCCATTTGGTCTTGTCGTTGTCGTCGACCTTCCATTCGGTCGCGAGCCCGGGCACCAGTTTGCCCGGCCGGTCGGCTACATCCATCTCCCAGGCAACCAGCGGATCGTAGATCGTGTAGGCGGTGAACTGATAGGCGCCCGCGCCGCGATCAGGCTGGCCGGTGGTCAGCGGAATGTCGGCCATCGAAATGCCGTAGCGCACAATGGACTCGGCTTGCGCCGACATGGCCGGCCAGCCCGCGGTCAAGGCAAGCGCCATTGCCGCCATCAGGATCGAATTGCGCGCACGCATATGAAGGCTCCGTTGGAAAGACGTTGGAGCCAAATCCTGCAAGCATGATGCCAGAATAGGCATCTTCGCTCCGTTCAGGCTTGAGGTGGGAAGAAATGACGCGCCCGGCGGTTATTTGCTGATGAACTATTCCCCTTGGCACAGGCATTGCATACGCTTGCCCAAGAAATAATCACCAAAACGTCACCAGACTCGAAGGGGCTGCTCAGATGCGTAACAGGAAAACCAATGCGACGGCGATCATGCTGGCGCTTGCGATAGCCACAGGCGTGCCGGCGATCGCCAGTGCCGAGACCGTGCTGCGCATTGGCATGACCGCTGCCGATATTCCGCGCACGCTCGGCCAGCCCGACCAGGGTTTTGAGGGCAATCGCTTCACGGGTCTGACGATGTATGACGCGCTGACGATGTGGGACCTGTCGTCGTCGGACAAGGCAAGCGCGATGATCCCCGGCCTCGCTACCGAGTGGAAGGTCGACGATGCCGACAAGACCAAGTGGATTTTCAAGCTGCGCTCCGGCGTCACCTTTCATGACGGCTCGCCGTTCAATGCCGACGCCGTGGTCTGGAACGTCGACAAGGTCTTGAAGCAGGACGCGCCGCAATACGATGCGAGCCAGGTCGGCGTCACCGCCTCGCGCATGCCGACGCTGGTTTCGGCGCGCAAGATCGACGACATGACGGTGGAGCTGACCACCAAGGAGCCGGACAGCTTCCTGCCGATCAACCTCACCAATTTGTTCATGGCGAGCCCGGCCAAGTGGCAGAAATTCTACGACAAGGCCGAAGGCGCCGACGCCAAGGCGAAGTCGCAGGCCGCGTGGGCCGCGTTTGCCAAGGACGCGTCGGGCACCGGCCCCTGGAAGATGTCGAGCTTCACCCCGCGCGAGCGGCTCGAGCTGGTGAAGAACGAGAACTACTGGGACAAGGCGCGCGTGCCCAAGGCTGACAAGATGGTGCTGTTGCCGATGCCGGAAGCCAATGCCCGGACGGCGGCGCTGCTGTCGGGGCAGGTCAACTGGATCGAGGCGCCGGCGCCGGACGCCCTGCCCGAGATCAAGCAGCGTGGTTTCAACCTCTATTCCAACGAGGAGCCGCATGTCTGGCCGTGGCAGTTCTCGCGCGTCGAGGGCTCGCCGTGGAATGACATCCGCGTCCGCAAGGCGGCCAATCTCTGCATCGATCGCGAAGGGCTGCGTGACGGCCTGCTCGCCGGCCTGATGGTGCCGGCGACCGGCACCTTCGAGCCCGGTCATCCCTGGCGCGGCAACCCGACCTTCCAGATCAAGTACGACAAGCCGGCCGCCCAGAAGCTGATGCAGGAGGCGGGCTTCGGTCCGAACAAGAAGCTGACGGTCAAGATCCAGACCTCGGCATCTGGCTCGGGCCAGATGCTGCCGCTGCCGATGAACGAGTATCTGCAACAGGCGTTGGCCGAGTGCTACTTTGATGTGCGGCTCGACGTCATCGAGTGGAACACGCTGTTCACCAATTGGCGGCGCGGCACCAAGGATCCGACCGCCAACGGCTCGAACGCCATCAACGTCACCTATGCGGCGATGGATCCGTTCTTCGCGCTGGTGCGCTTCCTGCAGTCGGGCATGGCGCCGCCGGTATCGAACAATTGGGGCTTCAACAACAACCCGAAGTTCGACGAGCTGGTGAAGAAGGCCCGCCAGACCTTCGAGCCGGCGGCGCGCGACGCCGCGCTGGCCGAGCTGCATGCGGCCTCGGTCGACGACGCGGCCTTCCTCTATGTCGCCCACGACGTCGCGCCGCGCGCGATGAGCCCGAAGATCAAGGGATTTGTGCAGCCGAAGAGCTGGTTCGTCGACTTCTCTCCGGTCACGGTCGCGCCGTGAGGCGCTAGTCGCGCAACAGGTGCACCCTCTCCCCTTGTGGGAGAGGGTGGCTTCGCTGAAAGCGAAGCCGGGTGAGGGGTTGTCTCCGCGGGCACTCCTCTCCGATCCGAAATGACCTTGTCCGCGGATAGAAACCCCTCATCCGGCGCGCTCGGCGCGCCACCTTCTTCCACAAGGGGAGAAGGAAGAAAGAACGCAACGTGTTCGCCTATACGTCCAGACGGATCGTCTACGTCATTCCGATCGTGCTCAGCGTGGCGCTGGTGTGCTTCCTCTTGGTGCACATCACGCCCGGCGACCCTCTGGTCGCGGTGCTGCCGGCCGATGCCTCGCAGGAGCTCGCCGCGCAATTGCGCACGGCCTACGGCTTCGATCGCCCGTTGCCGGTGCAATTCGGCCTGTGGCTGTGGCGCGCGATCCATGGCGATCTCGGCAATTCGATCGCGACCGGGCGGCCCGTCCTGACCGAGGTGATGCGCGCCGTCGGCAACACCGTGATGCTGGCGATCGCGGCCGCGATGATCGGCTTTACGCTCGGCCTGCTGTTTGGCCTGATCGCCGGCTATTTCCGCGACACCTGGGTCGACAAGGTCGCGACCTCGGTTGCGATAGCCGGCGTGTCGCTGCCGCATTACTGGCTCGGCATGGTGCTGGTCATCATCTTCTCGGTGCAGCTCAACTGGCTGCCCGCGGTCGGCGCAGGACCCGGCGGCTCCGGCGCCTGGGCGTGGGACTGGGAGCATCTGCGCTATCTGGTGCTGCCGGCGATCACCACCTCGGTGATTCCGATGGGCATCGTCACCCGCACGGTGCGCGCGCTGACCGGCGACATCCTGAGCCAGGATTTCGTCGAGGCGCTGCGCGCAAAAGGCCTGCGCGAGACCGAGGTGTTCCGTCACGTCATCAAGAATGCGGCGCCGACCGCGCTCGCGGTGATGGGCCTGCAGCTTGGCTACATGCTGGGCGGCTCGATCCTGATCGAGACCGTGTTCTCCTGGCCGGGTTCGGGCCTGCTGTTGAACTCGGCGATCTTCCAGCGCGATCTGCCGCTGCTGCAGGGCACCATCCTGGTGCTGGCGCTGTTCTTCGTGCTGCTCAATCTCCTGGTCGACATCGCGCAGGCCGCGATCGATCCGCGCATCAAGCGGAGTTAGAGCATGAGCGCGATGAGCGATACTGCGTTGCAGGCTGCCCCGACCACCAAGGCGCGCGGCTATTGGGCGACGGTTGGCCGCCGCATCAGGCGCGACAAGGTCAGCATGGCTTGCGCCATCGTCCTGGTGCTGATCTTTGCCTCGGCGCTGCTGGCGCCGTGGCTGCATCTTGCCGATCCCTATCAGGGCTCGATGATCCGCCGCTTGCGCCATATCGGCACGCCGGGCTATCCGCTCGGCACCGACGAGCTCGGCCGCGACATGCTGGCGCGGCTGATCTATGGCGGGCGGCTGTCGCTGGTCATCGGCATCCTGCCGGTGATCTTCGCCTTCGTGATCGGCACCTCGCTCGGCCTCGTCGCCGGCTATGTCGGCGGCAAGCTCAACACCGCGATCATGCGCACGGTCGACGTGTTCTACGCCTTCCCGTCGGTGCTGCTGGCGATTGCGATCTCGGGCGCGCTCGGCGCCGGCATCACCAATTCGATCGTGTCGCTGACCATCGTGTTCGTGCCGCAGATCACCCGCGTCGCCGAAAGCGTCACCACCGGCGTCCGCAACATGGATTTCGTCGAGGCGGCGCGCGCGTCCGGCGCCGGGCCCTTCACCATCATGCGCGTCCACATGCTCGGCAATGTGCTCGGTCCGATCTTCGTCTACGCCACCGGCCTGATCTCGGTGTCGATGATCCTCGCCGCCGGTCTGTCGTTCCTCGGGCTCGGCACCAAGCCGCCGGAGCCGGAATGGGGCTTGATGCTGAATACGCTGCGCACCGCGATCTACGTCAATCCGTGGGTCGCGGCGCTGCCGGGCGCGATGATCTTCGCGGTCTCGATCTGCTTCAATCTGCTCAGCGACGGCATGCGCAGCGCCATGGACATCAGGAATTAGAGCATGAGCGACGCCAATCTCTCCGTCGATATGCTGGAGCCGGTCGCCGACATCGGCGGCGCCGCGCAGCCGCTGCTGCAGGTCAAGGGACTGACCAAGCACTTCCCGGTGCGCGGCGGCCTGTTCAGTCCGCGCAAGACCGTGCGCGCCGTCGACGACGTCACCTTCGCGGTCATGAAGGGCGAGACCGTCGGCATTGTCGGCGAATCCGGCTGCGGCAAATCGACCACCGCGCGGCTGTTGATGCACCTGATGGCACGCGATGCCGGCGATATCATCTATGACGGAAGGCAGGTCGGCCCGTCGCTCTCGCTGCGCGATTTGCGGCGCGGCGTGCAGATGGTGTTCCAGGACAGCTACGCCTCGCTCAATCCGCGCCTCACCATCGAGGAATCGATCGCCTTCGGGCCAAAGGTCCACGGCATGGCCGACGACACGGCGCGGACGCTGGCGCGCGAATTGCTCGGTAAGGTCGGCTTGCGGCCGGAGATTTTCGCCAACCGCTATCCGCACGAAGTGTCCGGCGGCCAGCGGCAGCGCGTCAATATCGCGCGTGCGCTCGCGCTGTCGCCGCGGCTCGTGATCCTCGATGAAGCGGTGTCCGCGCTCGACAAATCGGTCGAGGCCCAGGTGCTCAATCTGCTCGCCGACCTGAAGCGGGAATTCGGCCTGACCTACCTGTTCATCAGCCACGATCTCAACGTCGTCCGCTACATTTCCGACCGCGTGCTGGTGATGTATCTCGGCGAGGTCGTCGAACTCGGCCCGGTCGATGCGGTGTGGGACGCGCCGGCGCATCCCTATACCCGCGCGCTGCTGGCGGCGATGCCGTCATCCGATCCCGACAAGCGCACCGAGGTGCCGCCGATCTCGGGCGATCCGCCCAATCCGATCGATCCGCCGCCGGGCTGCCGGTTTCACACCCGTTGCCCGTTTGCGGAGCCGCTCTGCGCAAACGACACGCCAAAACTCAGCGATCTCGATACAATGGGCCATCAAGCGGCGTGCTACATGGCCATTCCTGGCTCGGGGCACAGCCGCGCGCCGGCAAAAGCAAAAGGAGAAAACGCGGCATGACCAGACCCACGCCCAAGGATGTCAAGGTGATCGCGCACGTCGCCGGCGTGCCCGCCGACGACGAAGTCGCCACCCGCATCGCCAATTCGATCGGGCCGGCATTCGACGGCTTCGCACCGATCTCCGGCACGCTGCCCTTCGATCTTGAACCCGCGAGCTTCCTGCTGGCGCAGATCGCAAAGGTGTCGAAATGAGCAGCGAACCGGCCCTGATGACACTGACCGCGGTCGCCAAGGCGATTGCCGACAAGAAAGTTTCCTCGCATGAGGTGACGCGCGCCGTGCTGCATCGCGTTGCGGAATGGCAGCCACGCCTCAACGCCTATATGGCGGTCGAATCCGAGCAGGCGCTGGCCGCCGCCACCGAGGCCGATGCCGCGCTCGCCAAGGGCGATAGTCGCGGTGCGCTGCACGGCGTGCCGCTGGCGCACAAGGACATGTATTATGACGCCGGCAAGGTCGTGACCTGCGGCTCGCTGATTCGCCGCGACTTCGTGCCGAAGACGACCGCGACCGCCCTGCAGCGGCTGAAGGATGCCGGACAGGTCCGCCTCGGCTCGTTGCAAATGGTCGAGTTCGCCTATGGGCCGACCGGCCACAACGTGCATTACGGCGCGGTGCGCAATCCCTGGAATACCGAGCACATCACCGGCGGCTCGTCGTCGGGCTCGGGCTCGGCGGTCGCCGCGCGGCTCACCTTCGCCGCGCTCGGCTCCGACACCGGCGGCTCGGTGCGCATGCCGGCGCATTTCTGTGGCGTCACCGGCCTGAAGACGACGGTCGGCCGCGTCAGCCGCGCCGGTGCGATGCCGCTGTCGCAGTCGCTCGATACGGTCGGCCCACTGGCGCAGACCGCGGAGGACTGCGCGCTGCTGCTCGGCCTGATGGCCGGGGCGGACCCGGAGGACCTGACAGCGTCGACGCAGCCGGTGCCCGACTACTTGGCCGCGACCAAGCAGTCGCTGAAGGGTCTGAAGATCGGCGTCCCGACGGCGTTCTATGTCGACGACCTCGACCCTGAGGTGGCGCGTATCCTCGACGAGACTATCGCCACCTTGAAGAAAGAGGGCGCCGAGATCGTCAAGGTCGAGCTGCCCGATCAGCGCCAGCTCTCCTCGGCATCGCAGCTGGTGCTCGCGGTCGAGGCTGCCGCCTTCCACAAGCGCTGGATGATCGAGCGGCCGCAGGATTACGGCGCGCAGGTCCTGATGCGGCTGCAGAACGGCCTGACCATTCCGGCGGTCACCTATCTCGAGGCGATGCGCTGGCGTGGCCCCGCGCTCGCCGCGCACAACGCGGCGGTCAACGGGGTCGATGCGGTGATCGCGCCGTCGTCGCCGGTGCCGGCGCCCACGATTGCCGAGAGTGATGTCGGCAATGGTCCGGGCGCCGACGCGGTGCTGCAGCGGCTGACGCGCTTCACCCGCCCGGTCAACTATCTCGGTCTGCCGTCGCTCTCGATTCCCTCCGGCTTCACGAAGACGGGTCTGCCGGTCGGCATGCAGCTGATCGGCCGCTCCTTCGAGGAAGCGGTTCTGCTTCGGATCGGCGCCGCGTTCCAGCGCGCCACCGATTTCCACGCCAGGGTGCCCAAGCTCGCATGACCAACCTCGTCGAGATCAACAACCTCAACATCCGCTTCACCGGCGATCGCACGGTCCATGCCGTGAACGATCTCAGCCTACAGCTCGGCGAGGGCGAGGTGTTGGGGCTGCTCGGCGAGTCCGGCTCGGGCAAGAGCGTGACGCTGCGCGCGTTAATGCGGCTGTTGCCGAAGAAGCGCACGCAGATCTCCGGCAGCGTCAAGGTGCTGGGCCAGGAGGTGCTGGCGATGGACGATGAGGCGCTGTCCGCGTTCCGCGGCCAGACCGTCTCGATGATCTTCCAGGAGCCGGCGCTGGCGCTCGATCCGGTCTACACCATCGGCCGCCAGATCGCGGAGACGGTGATGCGCCACGAGGGCAAGAGCGAGCGCGAGGCTACGGCCCGCGCGCTCGAAATGCTCGAGGTGGTGCGGATCCCCTCCGCGAAGCGGCGGCTGGACTCCTATCCGCACGAAATGTCGGGCGGGATGCGCCAGCGTGCGATGATCGCGCTGGCGCTGGCTTGCAAGCCGAAGATCCTGCTCGCCGACGAGCCGACCACGGCGCTCGATGCCACCGTCCAGATTCAGATCCTGCTGCTGCTGCGCGAGCTGCAGCGCGAGTTCGGCATGTCGGTCATCTTCGTCACCCACGACATTGGTGTCGCGATCGAGATCTGCGATCGGGTCGCGGTGATGTATGCCGGCCAGATCGTGGAGCAGGGCGCCTTGCGCGACATCGTGCGCTCGCCGGTGCATCCCTATGCAAAGGGTTTGCTGGCCTCGACCATTCACGGCGCGATGCGCGGCCAGCGGTTGGAGACGATCCCGGGCACGCCGCCCTCGCTCGATCACGCGCCGTCCAGTTGCTCCTTCGCACCGCGCTGCAAGTTCGCCGAGCCGCGCTGCAGCGAGCGCCTGCCGCCGGTCGTGCAGGTCGCTCCCGGCCGTTTGGCACGGTGCATCCTGGCCGAGCCGGCGCCCGCCACGGTTTAGCTTGCGCGCGCGACCGCGTCCGTGATCCAGCGCCGCACCGCGGCGATGCGGCGGTCCCGCGCCTGCTCGGTGCGGGAGACCAGGTAGATCGTCTCGCTGTATGCGGCCTCGAACGCAAACGGTGGCACCAGCCGCTTGCCGAAGCCCGGCCGCGCCTTGATCAGCGGCGCGATCGCAATCGCGACGCCGAGCCCGTGTTCGGCGGCCTCCAGCATCGCCGGCACGCTGTCGAGCCACAGATGTCCGCGCGGAGCGAGATTCGGCAGCCCGGCCTCCCTCAGCCAGGCCGGCCACGCCCGCGGCTGCGTCGTGACATGGATCAGTACCTCGCGCGACAGGTCCGCTGGGGTCCGAAGACCAGCCTTGACCAGTGCCGGCGTGCAGACCGGCATTCCTTTGACCTGTACCAGCGGCTCGACCTTCAGCCCGGTGGCATGTTCCCGCCCGTAGCGGATCGCGACATCGACGCGCGATCCGTTGAAGTCGGCATATTGGTGGGTGGCCTCGATCCGCAGCGTCAGTTGCGGATGGCGCCGCTTGAACTCCGGCAGCGCCGGCAGCAGCACGGCACTGGTGAAGAACGGCAATGAGCTGATCCAGAGCTCGCCGCTGGCCTCGCCGCGTTGCCGCAGCATGTCCCGGCTCGCCTCCTGCAGTGTCGCCAGCGCGGCCGACACTTTTGCAAGGTAGCGCTCGCCGTCGTCGGTCAACCGCACCTGGCGCGCGCCGCGGACGAACAGCTTGGTGCCGAACTGCTCTTCCAGTCCGCGGATCTGGTGGCTGATTGCCGACGGGCTCAGCGACAGGTCTCGCGCGGCACGCCGGAAGCTGAGTTGAGTGGCGGCGCGCTCGAAGGCGAGCAGCGCCGGCAGCGGCGGGATCACCCGCGGATCGGGGGCATCCAATGGGTGAATCTTGCTCACCTGAAGTGATGAATTGCCTTTTGTCATGGCCGCTATTCTTGGATCAGATTGGCCAAACGCTCAATCCTGCTCATCTCAGGGGATCATTCGCCTTGGCCATCTTCGAACCGCTCGCCACGTCCCATCACTGGAAGCCGGCGGCGCTGGCGGCCGGGCCGTTCACAGGCCTTCAGGGCGGGGCGGTCGCAAGCCTGCTGACTGGCGAGGTCGAGGCCATGGCCGGCGCGCGCAATTGGGGCACCGCGATCTCGGCGGCGGCCTGGTTCCTGCGGCCGACGCCAATGGCGGAACTGCGCACGCACGTCACCGTGGTGACCGAAGGCGGCCGGGTCAGTGTCGTCGACAACACGCTCTGGCCGGCCGGTGAGGAGCAACCCTGCGCGACGGTACGCGTGACGCTGTCGCGCGAGCGTGCCGTCGAGGTCCCGGGATTTTACGGGAGCGCAGCCGATCCGGTGGATCCCACGGTGTTTCCGTTGCGCAGCCCACACGCGGTCCATGGCCGCAGCTGGTTCATGGATGCGATGGAAGCCCGTGCCGGCGGCGATACCGCCTGGTTTCGCTTGCATCACGCCGTCATGGCGGGCGCCGGTCCGCTGGCGCGGGTGCTCGGCCCGGCTGACTGGACCCACGGCATCGCGCGGCCCGTCCAGAACGTGGTGGCCGACCCCAATCCGAACCTCGCGGTGCAGCTGTTCAGGCCACCGCGAGGCGCCTGGATCGGCGTTCGCGCCGATGCGCGCTGGCGCCCGGAGGCCGGGCTCGGCGTCGGCAGCGGGGTGCTGCTCGATGTGGATGGCGAGATCGGCCGGGTCTCGATGTCGGTCATTCTCGTGCCGCTTCCGGGAAGCGCGCCCGCGCGAGGCTAGGGTTCCGCCGCCGGTTAACCCTAATTTATTCCGTCAACTGTCGGTGCAATCACAAAATGAGGCCGCGAACCATGCTTTGGTTCACGCGACTTAAAATGGACGGTGGTCGCAAACGTCTATACAACGTGGCGATCACGTAACCCTTTTGTTTTGCAGAGATCAGTTTTTATGGCAGCCGCGCCCGCTGTCCGGCGTTCCGAACTGGCTGAGGCGCTGCGCGCTTGCCGCAGCGCCTTTATCGGCGTCGGCCTCATCAGTTGCATGATCAACCTGCTCTACCTGACAGGTTCGATGTTCATGCTGCAAGTCTACGACCGGGTGCTGCCGAGCCGCAGCGTTCCGACCCTGGTCGGCCTCGTGGTCATCGCCGCGGTCCTCTACATGGCTCAGGGCGTGCTCGACCTGCTGCGCGGACGGATCCTCGGCCGCGTCGGCACATCGCTCGACGAAGCGCTCAATGCGCGGGTGTTCGACACCGTCGTGCGGCTGCCGCTGATGGCCGGCAATCGCAGCGAAGGCCTGCAGCCGCTGCGCGACCTCGACAATGTGCGCTCTTTCCTCGGCAGCATGGGTCCCGGCGCGTTCTTCGATCTGCCCTGGCTGCCGTTCTACATGGTGATCTGCTTTGCCTTCCATTGGCTGCTTGGCGTTACGGCGCTGATCGGCGCGATCATCCTGGTAACGCTGACGCTGATCACCGAATACTTGTCGCGCACGCCGGCCAAGGAAGCGATGACGCTGGCGGCGCGGCGCAACGATCTTGCCGCCTCCAGCCGCCGCAATGCCGAAGTGCTGGTGGCGATGGGCATGGCCGGCCGCATGAACAGGCGCTGGAACGAGGCCAACGAGGAATATCTGTCCGGCAACCAGCGTGCGAGCGACGTCACCGGCGGGCTCGGCGCGGTCGCCAAGGTGCTGCGCATGATGCTGCAGTCCGCCGTGCTCGCGGTCGGCGCCTATCTCGTGATCCATCAGGAGGCCACCGGCGGCATCATCATCGCCGGCTCGATCCTGAGCGCGCGGGCACTGGCGCCGGTCGATCTCGCGATCGCGCATTGGAAGGGCTTCGTCGCCGCGCGGCAGAGCTGGCAGCGGCTCAACCGCCTGCTGCAGCAAATTCCGGCGCGGCCCGAGCAGACGCTGTTGGAGGCGCCGGAGAAGAAGCTTTCGGTCGAGGCCGTGACCATGGTCGCGCCGGGCGACCAGCGCGCCATCGTGCAGGACATCACCTTCGCCGTCGAAGCCGGCAGCGGCGTCGGCGTGATCGGCCCGAGCGGCTCCGGCAAGTCGTCGCTGATCCGGGCGCTGGTCGGCGTCTGGATGCCGGCGCGGGGCAAGGTACGGCTCGACGGCGCCGCGCTCGACCAATGGTCGTCCGACCAATTGGGGCGCCACGTCGGCTATTTGCCGCAGGACGTCGAACTGTTTGCCGGTACGGTCGCCCAGAACATCTGCCGGTTCGATCCCGACGCCAAGTCCGACGGCATCATCGCGGCCGCCAAGGAGGCCGGCGTGCATGAGATGATCATCAAGATGCGCGAGGGCTACGACACCCAGGTCGGCGAGCAGGGCACCGCGCTCTCTGCGGGCCAGGCGCAGCGCGTGGCGCTGGCGCGGGCGCTGTACGGCAACCCGTTCCTGATCGTGCTGGATGAGCCGAACTCCAATCTCGACAGCGAAGGCGACGAGGCGCTGACCCGCGCGGTGCGCGGCGCCCGCGAGCGCGGCGCGGTCGTCATTGTGGTTGCGCACCGGCCGATCGGCATCGAGGGCGTCGACCATCTGCTGGTGCTGAAGGACGGCCGCATGCAGACCTTCGGGCCGAAGGAGGCCGTGCTCGCACAGGTGCTGCAGCGTGCCGCGCCGCCGGTGCCGACGCCGATCAAGATCGTCGCGGATGCGGGAGCCGCCAAGTCATGACCGATCAACCGCGCAATGCCCATCGCTCGATCCGCAAGCATCTGATCGTCGGCCTTGCCGTGGTTCTGATTCTCGGCGGGGGTGTCGGCGGCTGGGCCGCAACGGTACCGATCTCGGGCGCGTTGATCGCGCCGGGCTCGGTGGTGGTCGAATCCAACGTCAAGAAGGTGCAGCATCCGACCGGCGGCGTGGTCGGCGAGGTGCGGGTGCGCGACGGCGACGTGGTCAAGGCGGGCGACATCGTCGTGCGCCTCGACGAGACCGTCGTGAAGGCCAGCCTTGCGATCGTGGTCAAGACGCTGAACGGTCTTTATGCGCGCGCGGCCCGGCTCGAGGCCGAGCAGCAGGGCCGCGACAAGATCACCTTCCCGCCGCAGCTGCTCGAGCAGGCCAAGGATCCGGACGTTCGCGACATCATGGCGAGCGAAACCAAGCTGTTCGAGGTTCGCGTCAACGGCCGCACCGGCCAGAAGGCGCAGTTGCGCGAGCGCGTCACCCAGCTCAACGAGGAGATCTCCGGCCTGCAGGCGCAGGAGAGCGCCAAGGACAAGGAGATCGCGCTGGTGCAGCAGGAGCTGGTCGGCGTCCGCCAGCTCTATGAGCAGCATCTGGTGCAGCTGACCCGCCTGACCACGCTCGAGCGCGACGCGGCGCGGCTCTCCGGCGAGCGCGCGCAGTACATCGCCTCGCGCGCGCAGGCCAAGGGCAAGATCACCGAGACCGAGTTGCAGATCATCCAGGTCGACAAGGACATGCTGGCAGAGGTCTCGAAGGACCTGCGCGAGACCAACGACAAGATCGGCGAGTTCGTCGAGCGTAAGGTGACCGCCGAGGATCAGCTCCGCCGCATCGATATCCGCGCGCCGCAGGACGGCGTGGTGTTGCAGTCGACCGTGCACACCGTCGGCGGCGTCATCACCGCGGGCGACGCCATCATGATGATCGTGCCGAAGGCGGACGATCTGTCGGTCGAAGCCAAGGTCAATCCGCAGGACATCGACAAGCTGCAGGTCGGACAGAAGACCGTGCTGCGGCTCTCCGCCTTCAACCAGCGCACCACGCCGGAGCTGAACGGCGTCGTCACCCGCGTCTCCGCCGACGTCACCACCGACCAGCGCACCGGGCAGAGCTATTACACCATCCGCGTCTCGATGCCGCCGGAAGAAGTCGCGCGCCTCGGCAGCGAGGTGAAGATCATCCCGGGCATGCCGGTGGAAGCCTTCGTCCAGACCGGCGACCGCACCATGCTGTCCTACCTGATGAAGCCGATGAGCGACCAGTTCATGCGCTCGTTCCGCGAGAAGTGAGCCGCGCGCTGCTCTTGTAGCCCGGATGAAGCGCAGCGAAATCCGGGAACAGTCGCGCAGCGGATGAAGTCGTCCCGGATTGCGCTTCGCTTCATCCGGGCTACGAAGTCACCGTTCGAGATTCTTCAACAACAGCTCCAGCGCCGCCTTCGCAAATGCCTGCATGTTCGCCTGCCGGTCGCTGCTCGCGGTCTCCAGCGTGATCACCTGCTGGCGGGGGCCTGCGACCGCCATGCAGCTGTGGCCGGCGGCATCGCCGTAGCGGTTGCCGGTCGGGCCGGCGGCACCGGTCTCCGACAATCCCCAATCGGTCGCGAGGCGCTCGCGGATCTGCCGCGCCAGCAATTCCGCGTAGGGTTCCGATGCCGAGCGGATGCCGCGCATGGCGTCGTCGGGAATGTCCATCAGCGCACGCCGCGCGTCGCGGGTGTAGATCACGCCGCCGCCGAGGAAATAGGCCGACGCGCCGGGAACCGCGAGCAGCGATGCGGAGATCAGTCCGCCGGTCGAGGATTCCGCGACCGCAATCGTCTGCTTGTTCGCGATCAGCTTTGCGGCGACCTGTTCGGCGATGGATGTGAGCGCGTTCATCGGCCTTCTTTCTCGTTGCTTGCCATGAAAATCCCGTGGGGCGTCCTGCCTTCCTAGCACAGCACGCAGGCCCTTGCCGAGTTGCAGGTCGCGGCATGGCCTGATTGAATGCAAGACAAGAACCAAGCGCCGCCCGACAAGCTTGTCGTGAGAGCGTGCGCGGAGGAAACATCATGACGTCGCCGATCGCGGGCGGCGTGGATTGCGATCTGCATCCCGCCGTACCTCACCTCACCAGCCTGCTGCCGTACATGAACGACTACTGGCGCGACCAGGTGACGACGCGCGGCATGACCGACCTGATCTCGCAATCCTATCCGACCAATTCGCCGATCTCGTCGCGGCCGGACTGGCGTCCAGCGCAAGGCAAGCCGGGCTCGAGCCTTGCGGACATGCAGCATCAGGCGCTCGACAGGTTCGGCACGGCCTACGGCATCTGCAATCCGCTCTATGGCGTGCAGATGGTGTTCTCCGAGGACATGGCCGATGCGTTCTGCCGCGCGCTGAACGACTGGCTGGTCAAGGAATGGCTCGACAAGGACGATCGCCTGCGCGGCTCGATCGTGATCCCGGTGCAGAGCATCGAAAAGGCGGTCGCCGAGATCGAGCGCTGTGCGCAGGACAAGCGCTTCGTGCAGGTGCTGATGCTGGTGATGGGCGACATGCCGCTTGGCAAGCGGCACTACTGGCCGATCTACGCCGCGGCGGAACGGCTCGGCCTGCCGGTCGGCATCCATGCCGGCAGCGCCTATCACAATCCGCCGACCTCGGTCGGCTGGGGCTCCTATCACATCGAGGATTATGTTGCGCAGGCGCAGGCGTTCCAGACCCAGCTCACCAGCCTGATCGTCGAGGGCGTGTTCGCGCGCCATCCGAACCTGAAAATGGTGATGCTGGAGTCCGGCTTCACCTGGCTGTCGCCATTCCTGTGGCGGCTGCACAAGTTCTGGCGCGGCGTCCGCATGGAGACCCCGTGGGTCGACCGTGCGCCGCTGGAGATTGTGCGCAGCAACATCCGCTTCTCGCTGCAGCCGGTCGATGCGCCGCCGGACGGAGACACGCTGAACCGCCTGTTCGACCATATGCAGTCGGACGAATTGATCCTATTCTCGTCAGATTATCCGCATTGGCAGTTCGACGGTGACGAGGTGCTGCCGCACGGGCTGTCGCAGGATCTGGTACGCAAGATCATGATCGATAATCCGCATGCGACCTATGGCCGGCTCAAGGTGAAGGAGATGACGCCATGAACATCCAGCTCCGCGAGCGTCCCGAAACCGCATCGCCGACCAGCATCAAGACCGCGATCGCCGACTGCGACATCCATCCGGCCCGCGCCACCAAGGATGAATTGTATCCTTATCTCGAAAAGCGCTGGCATGCGCATCTCGAGACCTTCGGCGTCCATGCCTATCAGGGCATGATGGGAGGCCCGCCCTATCCGAAGGCGCAGCCGAATGCGTCGCGCCGCGATGCCTATCCGCCGGAAGGCGGCCCGCAGGGCTCGTCGCTGTCCTTCATGCAGAAGCAGCACCTCGATCCCAACAATGTCGCGCTCGGCGTGCTCAACCCGCTCAACACCGGACAGGGCATCCGCAACCAGGATCTCGCCGGCGCGATCTGTTCGGCAATCAACGACTGGCAGATCGAGAAATGGACCAGCAAGGATTCGCGCCTGAAAGGCTCGGTCGTCGTCGCCAATGAGGATGGCATGTCGGCCGCCGCCGAAATCCGCAAGCGCGCGGGCGACACAAATTTCGTCCAGGTGCTGCTGCTCAGCCGCAATGTCGAGCCGCTCGGCCAGCGCCGTTACTGGCCGATCTATGAGGCGGCACAGGAAGCCGGCCTTCCGATCGGTGTGCACGCCTTCGGCTTCGGCGGCAACCCGATTACCGCGTCGGGGTGGCCGAGCTACTATATCGAGGAGATGGTCGGGCATTCGCAGTGCCAGCAGACCGCGCTGGCGAGCCTCGTGCTCGAGGGCGTGTTCGAGCGCTTCCCGAAACTGAAGATGGTGATGGTCGAGGCCGGCTTCGGTTGGGCGCCGTCGCTGGCCTGGCGGCTCGACAAGGTGCTTTCGCGGCTGCATGCCGAGGTGCCGCATCTGAAGCGCAAGCCGTCGGAATATATCCGCGACCACATCTGGTGGACGACGCAGCCGATGGAGGATCCGGAGAGCCGCGACCATCTGTTCCAGACCATCGAGTGGATCGGCTGGGACAGGCTGCTGTTCGCGACCGATTACCCGCATTGGGATTACGACGAGCCGTCGCGCGTGCTGCCGGCCGGCGTCAGCGATGCCAATCGCCAGGCGTTCTATCTCGACAACGCCAAGCAGCTGTACGGTATCGCATGATCCGAAAAAGTGGGAACCGGTTTTTCGAATCAGATCATGCGTGAGAACGATTGATGGCGCGGCATGTGATCGCCCCGGTGGACGAACTGCCTCCGGGCTCGCGAAAATTCCTCGAGATCGACGGACGGCCCATCGCCGTCTTCAACGTCAAGGGCGAGTTCTTCGGCCTGCTGAACCGTTGCCCGCATCAGGGCGCGGCGCTGTGCGAGGGGCCGCTGATCGGGCTCGCGTCGTCGTCGGACCCCGGCGAGATCGAATACACCAAGCTCGGCGAGATCCTGCGCTGCCCCTGGCACGGCTGGGAGTTCGACATCCGCACCGGCCAGTCCTATTGCGATCCGCGCCGCTTCCGCGTGCGTGCCTATCCGGTCAGCGTCGAGCCGGGTACCAATGTGGTGAAGGGGCCGTATGTCGCCGAGACCATCAAGGTTGCGGTGGAGAGCGACTACGTGGTGGTGGATCTGTAGCCGCGACCGTCCCGAAATCCTGTTCACCGGAGATGGCAATCGGTGAGCGTCATGCAAAGCATCCTCTTGCGAGCGTTTGGCCGTCCCCGGGGCCTGCTGGGGAGGCTCGGCGGCATGATCATGGCGCGCACCAATGCCGATTGCGGCGCGTGGGTCGCAGATCGCCTTGAGGTCGGACCTGACGACAGCGTGCTCGAAGTCGGGTTTGGTCCGGGCGTCGTCCTTCAACGCCTGTCGACATTGGTGCCGGCGGGACGCGTCGCGGGCATCGATCCGTCGCAGGAGATGGTCGGGCAAGCTCGCGCCCGGAACGCGGCCGCGATCGAGGATGGTCGTGTCGAGCTTTGGCTTGGCTCGGTGGAGCGCATGCCATTCGATGCGGACAGCTTCGATGCGGCGCTGGCGATCAACTCGATGCAAGTCTGGCCGGACGCCGTCGCCGGGCTACGGGAGGTCCGGCGCGTGATGAAGCCGGGCGGCAGGATCGCACTCGGCTTTACGCGTTACTCCGGACAGCCCAAGGAAGGGGTGGCGGAACAGCTGGCAGCAGCCGGCTTCACGCAGGCTCGGCTGGTCGAGACAAATGAGTGGTTCTGTGCCCTGGCGACAAAGCCCGATGCAGGATGAGTGCGTAAGCCGCGCTACGCTGCGTTAACCCACCACCATTCATTCCGCCATCATCTGCCGTTCGCGCGCGTAGCGCACCAGCGCGACAAAGCGGTAGATGCCGTGCACGAATTTGCCGTAGGGCATGGTGATGAACAGCGCGAACACCACGCCGAGATGCAGCGCCAGCAGCGGGCCCATCGCGGCGGTCTCGCGCCACAGCAGCAAGGCGAGGCCGGTGATGCTGGTCAGGAACAGCATCAGGATGAACGCGGTGTCCATGCCCATGCGCTGTTCGTCGACCAGCACGCGGTCGCGCTTCCATTTCTCCGACAGGAGTCCGAGCGGACCGACCACGAGCCCGATGCCGCCGAGCGTGCCGAGCACGACGGGCAAATCCCACCACGCATAAGGTGCCTCGCGCGCCAAGAGGTAGTGATACAGCGTGCCGACGCAGGTCGCGGCGAAGCACAGGATGAAGCCGTAGAAGGTGAAGTGGTGATACAGCTTGCGGCGGTCGGTCGGCTGGTCGTCCTCGTTGAAGCAGCCGACACCGCCGCCGTCGAGATAGCGCAGCTCGCCGGCGTCGCGGACCGCCTGCAACAGTGCCTTCGCATCCGTCGTCATGCCGACCGGCTCGCCGATGTCGCGCCAGAACGCGCGCACGCCCATCACCAGCGCCAGGATCGCGTAGAGCAGGGCGGCGCCGAACAGCAGCGCCATCGCATTGTGCGGCATCAGTTTGTAGAACGCGCCGGGACCGGTGTGGATGCCTGTGAGCACGCCGCGATCATTGACCGCGGCGAAGCCGAAGATGAAGGCGGCGACGCTGAGCGCTGCGATCAGGCTGATGACGAGGCCGTTGCGCGCGAATGCGCCGGCAAAGGCGCGCGGCCAGGCATAGGCGGCATAGGATTCGGCGCGCGCGACCGCCAGCGTCTTCGGCACATTGACGTTGAATTCGTGCGGCGGCGAGAACTGGCAGTCGGTGTAGCAGGCGCCGCAGCTATGGCAGAGGTTGGCGAGGTAGTTGAGATCGCCGTCGGAGAAGGCGCGACGCATCTCCATCGCGGGAAACACCGCGCACAGGCCCTCGCAATAGCGGCAGGAATTGCACACCGTCATCAGACGGTCGGCTTCCTGCAAGATCCTCGTCCCGTGCATCGCGTCAGTCCCGCCTTCAGTTCCGCGCATTCTTGGCTGCTTCCCGGCCGGCGACGCGGCCGAACACGCTGCCGATGGTCATGCCGATGCCGGCGGCATAGCCCTTGCCGAGCACGTTGCCGGCCATGATCTCGCCGGCGGCGAACATGTTGGCGGACGGTTTGCCGTCCTTCATCAGTATCCGCGCCTCCCTGTTCACGCGGGTGCCGAGATAGGTGAAGGTGATGCCGGGCCGCACCGGATAGGCGAGATAGGGCGGCGTCTCGATCCGGCGCGCCCAATGCGTCTTCGGTGGCGTGATGCCTTGGGTAGCGCAGTCGTCGAGGACGGTGTGGTCGAAGGTGCCGGGCTGCACCGCGGCGTTGAACTCGGTGATGGTCTTTTCCAGCGCGGCCGCGTCGAGCTCGAGCTTGCCGGCGAGCTCGGCAATCGTCGCGCCCGCGATCGGCGGAAACAGCGTCGGCATGAAGCTCGTCACCACGGTCGAGTCGAAGATGATGTAGGCGATCTGGTCCGGCTGCGCGGCGACCAGGCGGCCCCAGATCGCATAGCGTTTCGGCCAGATGTCCTCGCCCTCGTCGTAGAAGCGCTCGGCATGCTTGTTGACGACGATGCCGAACACCACCGAGTCGTGACGCGTGATGATGCCGCCGTCGAATTTCGGTGCGCGGGCGTCGATCGCCACCGCATGGCATTGCGTCGGATCGCCGATCTCCTGCACGCCCTTGGCGAGCAGCATCTTGAGGATCGCGCCGCGATTATAGGGCGTGCCGCGGATCAGGAAATTGTCGGCCGCATCGCCCCAGGATTCCTTCAGCCAATCGATGTTGGCCTCGAAGCCGCCGGCGGCCGCAACCAGGGTCGAGGCGCGGACTTCGGTCTTGCCGCCGACCGGCTGCTTCAGCTGCGCCGAAAGGAACATGCCGTCCTCGATCGCGAGGTCGATGACCTCGGCATCGTAGAGGATGTCGACGCCGAGTTCCTCGGCGGTGCGATAGAGCGCGTTCAGCATCGCGCGGCCGCCGCCGAGGAAGAACGAGTTGGTGCGGCCAAGGCTCAGCGTGCCGCCGAGCGACGGCTGCCAGCGCACGCCCTGCTCGACGATCCAGTTCAGGATGTCCTTGGATTCGTGGATCATGAAGCGGGCCAGTTCCTCGTCGGTCTGGCCGCCGGTCACCAGCAGCAAATCCTTCCAGAATTCCTCCTCGGTGTAGGGACCGGTGAGGATCTCGGTCGCCGCGTCATGGGCGCAGCGCATGTTGCGGGTGTGGCGGGTGTTGCCGCCACGATAGAATTTCGGGGCGCCTTCCAGCACCAGCACCGAGGCGCCGGCGCGCCGTGCGCTGATCGCAGCGCAGAGCGCGGCGTTGCCGCCGCCGATCACCAGCACGTCGAACCTGCGCGTCAGATCAACCATGCGCTCTTGTTATCGTTGTTAGCATGGAAAGCAACACGGCCGGGCGCATGAGCATGATCCGGAAAAGCGTGTCGCGATTTTCCGGAGAAGTCATGCCCAGCGAGCCCGCCCGGCCGCGAAGTGGAATATCAGGCCGCAACCGTCTCGCGCTGCTCGATGGTCTGGCCGCCACGATAGACGATCAGCGCGGCGACGATGCCGAGAGCTGCGGCGCACATCAGCCAGTAGCCGGGCGAAGCCTTGTCGCCGGTCTGCTGGATCAGCCAGGTCGAGGCGAACGGCGTGAAGGTGCCGAACAGCCCCGCCGCCAGCGCAAAGGCCAGCGAGAAGCAGGTGGTGCGGACATGCGCCGGCACGATCTCGACCAGGCAGCCCAGCATGGTGCCGCTGTAGACGCCGAAATAGAACGAGAACATCATCTCGACCGCCAGCATCTTGCCGAACGAGGGATTGGTCACCAGCCAGTGCAGCGCCGGATAGGCCGTGATGAGGGACAGGCCGGCGATCGCCAGCAGCACCGGCTTGCGGCCGATCCGGTCGGACACCGCGCCGCCGACCGGATTCCAGATGAAATTGGTCACCGCAACCAGCAGCGTCACCAGCAGCGCATCCTGGGTCGAGAGCTTCAGCACGGTCTTGCCGAAGGTCGGCGTATAGACCGTGACAAAGTAGAAGGTGGTGGTGGTCAGCACCGCGATCATCATGCCGAGCACGACGATGCGCCAGTTCGCGATCGCCGAGGCGAACACCTCGCTTGCGGTCGGATGCTTCTTCATCGCGAGGAACGCCGGGGTCTCCTCCAGCGTCCGGCGCAGGAAGAAGATCACCGGGATGATCAGGCAGCCGACGAAGAACGGGATGCGCCAGCCCCAGGAGGCCACGGTCGCGGCCGGCATGCTCTCGCTGAGGACGAAGCCGAGGATCGAGGCGACGAAGATCGCGACCTGCTGGCTCGCCGACTGGAACGAGGTGTAGAAGCCGCGATTGCCGGGCGTGGCGATCTCCGCGAGATAGACCGAGACGCCGCCGAGCTCGACGCCGGCGGAGAAGCCCTGCAGCAGGCGCGCGATCAGCACGATGATCGGCGCCGCAATGCCGATGGTCGCATAGCTCGGGCAGAGCGCGATCACCACGGTGCCGATAGCCATGATCGACAGCGTCACGATCAGGCCCTTGCGGCGGCCGATGCGGTCGATATAGGCGCCGAGCACGACGGCGCCGACCGGGCGCATCAGGGCGCCGAGCCAGAACACGCCGAACGCGTTGAGCAGCGCCGCGGTCTCGTTCTCGGAGGGGAAGAAGGCCTTCGCAATCGCCTGGGCATAGAAGCCGAACAGGAAGAAGTCGAACTGCTCGAGGAAATTGCCGCTGGTCGCGCGCAGGATGGCGCCAAGACGCGATTTGATCTGCGGGACTTGCGATGAACTCGACTGCGACATAACGCCCTTTCCTCCCCGTGACAAAAACGGCCGGCGCAAATTGTCTCGCCGGCCAAAGCAGTTAACTGCCATGTGCGGCAATTTGGCACGCCTGTCCGGCGCGACCAACCCGAAATCACGCGGGGGGCTATGGGAAAAAAGCCGTAGGTGGAAACCGCAGGGAGCGTCTCGAGCGAAGGGGATACCGTTTCGCGCGAAGAAACCTTGTCAAAACAACGATCTGGCGCTTCGGCTCTGGTAGGGCCGAAGCCCCGGCCGTCGCGTGCGGCGCATCAAGGCGCGGCGTGCGCCGTTGTGCCGAGCCAGCTCCGGAACGCGGAGAGCTTTGGCGTATCGGCGCGTCCCTGCGGCGAAACCAGGTAGAAGCCGGCGTCGGCCGGCAGCGCGATCTTGAAGGGAACCACGAGGCGGCCCTTGGCGATGTCGTCCTGCACATAGGAGGTGCGGCCCATCGCGATGCCGATGCCGTCGATCGCGGCCTGGATCGTCACGAACAGCAGGTCGAAGGTGACGCCGGGCTGCTTGGAAATATCGGTCGGCAGCCCCGCCGCGGTCAGCCACAGCCGCCAGTCGTCGCTGTTGGCGTTGCTGGTGTGGAGGAGCGTGTGATCCCTGAGGTCTTCAGGGCATTTCAGCGGTCTGGTTCCCTGCAACAGCGACGGGCTGCACACCGGAAACAGTTCATCCGCCATCAACCAATCGGCACGCAGGCCCGCCCATTGGCCGCGGCCATAGCGGATCGCCGCATCGACCTTGTCGCGCTGGAAGTCGACCAGGCTGGTCGAGGTGGTGATGCGAACGTCGATGCCGGAATGCGCCTCCTGGAAGGCCGACAGCCGCGGCAGTAGCCATTTGGCGGCAAGCGATGCCAGCGTCGAGACGGTCAGCACGTGATCGTCGTCCCTGCGCAGCAGGCGATCGGTGGCGAGCCTGAGGTCGTTGAAGGCGGCGCGCACGCCGGGAAGGTATTCGGCAGCCTCCGGCGTCAGGCTCAGCGAGCGGTTCTGGCGGACGAACAGGCGGACGCCGAGCTCCTCCTCCAGCCGCCGGATCTGATGGCTGATCGCGGTCTGCGTCACGTTCAGTTCGGACGCCGCCAGGGTGAAGCTCATACGCCGTGCGGCGGCCTCGAACGCCCTCAGGCCATTCAGCGAAGGCAGGCGGCTGGTCATCTCTGGGGCGCCTCCAAATACATGACTTTAATTCATGCGAAACGGTACAAAGTGTCGTTTGTGGGCGGGTCGAATAGCTCAGATATTACCGCCAACAGGTTACCGACAGGAGCCGCAGATGTCCATTTTCACCCATGAACCGATGACAAATCATCATACCCCCGGATTGCTGAACCAGGTCGGCGAGACGCTGCATGTCTGGTGGGAGCGCTACGAGCGCCGCCGCGAGCTGTCGCAGTGGACCGAGCGCGACCTGCACGACATCGGCATGTCCCGCAGCGACATCGTGTTCGAGACCGAGAAGCCGTTCTGGCGGGCCTGAGAAGGACGCCACCGCTGGCGTCGCCTCGATCGAGGGGCGCCGGCTAATTTCTTCACCCGAGGAGCGTGTCATGGTTGCGCTGCATCTCGACGATCTCAAGCAATACTCTGACGTGCTGCGCGCCAAGAACGGCAGCGAGGTCAAGGTGCGCTTCGTCGAGCCGCGCGACCGCGAGGAGCTGCAGAGCTACATCCGCTCGCTCTCCGCGGGGTCCCGTTACAACCGCTTCCTGGGCGCGTTGAGCGAGCTGCCGAAGACGGAGCTCGAGCGTTTCATCCATGTCGGCGAGGCTGACCGGTTCACGGTGGTCGCGACGATGCTGGTCGATGGCTTTGAGACCATCGTCGGCGAAGCCCGCTACGCCTTCCATGCCGATACGTCGAGCGTCGAGTTCGGCCTGTCGATCGATGACCGGTGGCAGGGCCACGGCATTGGCAAGGCGTTGCTGAAGAATCTCGAATGCCGTGCGGCGTCCTTCGGAGCCGAACGCATCTTCGGCGACACGCTGCGTTCCAATGCAACGATGATCGGCCTCGCCCGCAAGTCGGGCTACGCCTTCACCCAGAGCCCCGGCGACTGGAAGCTGGTGCGCTTCGTGAAAGAGATCCACGTCGAACCGCAAGACATTCCCTGTGCCAGCTGGCGGCTTGCCGCCACTTCCCGCTTGGCCGCGATGTCCTCGCTTGCGGTTTGACTGACTAGGCCCGGTTCTGGCCCCTCCAGAACCGGGCCCTTTTCTATAGCCCGTGCTTTTGCCGCGATTTCCGCTCGTCATGCGCGGGCTTGACCCGCGCATCCATCGAGCGAAAGCGCTTCTTTCGATGGATTGCCGGGTCAAGCCCGGCAATGATGGATCAAACTAC
This sequence comes from Bradyrhizobium sp. BRP56, assembly GCF_020194035.1. Taxonomy (NCBI): domain Bacteria; kingdom Pseudomonadati; phylum Pseudomonadota; class Alphaproteobacteria; order Hyphomicrobiales; family Nitrobacteraceae; genus Bradyrhizobium; species Bradyrhizobium sp. BRP56. The sequence goes on along the minus strand of NZ_JADYVV010000061.1, from coordinate 9,172 downwards.
TCCGTAAAATCCGTCGACGTCGCCACCGTCCGCCATTCCGCGAGCTCCCTCGCGACGAACGCATTCTTGGTCTCGATCCGCTCCACGGTGTCGCTGCCGAGCGGCAGCCGCAGCGGCGGGCTGTCGGCGTTGACGAGCTTGAGGATCGCGCCGGCGAGCTTGCGCGGATCGCCGCGCTGGCCGTGGTTGAAATCGGCGGCGGCGGTGCGGGTCTTGCCGACGCTCGCATGATAATCCTCGATCTGATGCGCGGTGCGCGACAGCGAACTCTCGTCGAGGAAGTCGGTGCGGAAGAAGCCCGGCTCGACCACTGTCACCTTGATGCCGAGCGGCGCGACTTCGGCGGCCAGCGCCTCGCTGATGCCTTCCACCGCGAACTTGGTCGCGCCATAGACACCCCAGCCGGGATAGCCGGTGTAGCCGCCGACCGAGGAGATGTTGATGATGTGGCCCGAGCGTTGCCGGCGCATATGCGGCAGCACCGCGCGGCTGACGCCGAGCAGGCCGAACACATTTGTGCCGAACAGCCGCTGGGTCTCCGCTGCGCTGGCCTCCTCGATCGCGCCGAGCAGGCCGTAGCCCGCATTGTTGATCAGGATATCGATGCGGCCGAACTTTTTGACCGCCTCGCCGGCCGCGGCGTGGGCCTCGGCCTCGCTGGTGACGTCGAGCCTGGTGGCCAGCAGCTGCTCATGCTGGCCGAGGCGGGCGGTGACGGTTGCGGGATCGCGGGCGGTGGCCACCACCGCATCGCCGGCCTTGAGCGCGGCTTCCGCGATCAGGGCACCGAATCCCCTCGAAGCTCCTGTGATGAACCAGACACGCATGATCTTGCCCTTTCCTGGAAGGCCCGGCGCGCTGCCGGGCTGATGGGCGAAGGGATAGCGCCTCGCCATAATTGAGATAATCCGCTATGAATTCCTCAAGCTACTGAGAAAAATTCATCAATGCGGATCGATCCGTCCGACCTCGCCACCTTCCTCGCCATCGCCCGCCACAAGAGTTTTCGCGCGGCGGCGACCGAGCTTGGCGTGTCCGCCTCGGCGCTGTCGCATGCGCTGCGCAACATCGAGGAGCGGCTTGATCTGCGCCTGATCAACCGCACCACGCGCAGCGTGGCGCTGACCGAGGCCGGGGAGCTTCTGTTCGCGCGGATCAGTCCGGCGTTTCGCGACATCGACGATGCGCTGGAGGATCTCAACAATTTTCGCGGACGGCCGGTGGGCACGCTGCGCTTCACCGCGGCGCGCCAGTCGGCGCAACTGGTGCTGCTGCCGATCGTCACGCGCTTCCTGAAGGCGTTTCCTGATATCAACGTCGAGATCATGATCAACGACGCGTTGATCGACATGGTCGCCGCAGGTTTCGATGCCGGCGTGCGGTTCGGCGAGACCATTGCTGCCGACATGATTGCCGTGCCGATCGGGCCGCGGCATCGCTTTGCCGTGGTCGGCTCGCCGGCCTATTTCAGGACCCACAAGCCGCCGGTGACGCCGCACGACCTGAAAGGCCTGCCCTGCATTCGCTACCGCTTCACCTCTGGCGCGATCTATCGCTGGGAGTTCGAGCGCGGCGGCATCGAGGTCGATATCGATGTCGCGGGGCCGCTGACGCTGAACGACCAGGATCTGATGGTCGATGCGGCGCTCGAGGGGGCAGGGCTGGCCTATGTGTTCGAGGCGCAGGTCGAGGCGCTGATCGCCAAAAGAAAACTGGTACGCGTGCTGGCCGACTGGTGCCCGGCCTATCCCGGGTTCTTCCTCTATTACCCCAGCCGCCGCCAATTGCTGGCCGCGCTGCGGGCGTTCGTGGATTTTTCGCGCGGCAGCCCGTAACCCGGATGAAGCGAAGCGCAATCCGGGGAGACTGCGTCCGCGGTGAGACCGATCCCGGATTGCGCTGCGCTGCATCCGGGCTACGAGATCGTCATGCGCGGGCTTGACCCGCGCATCCATCAAGCAAAGGCATTCCCTTGCGATGGATTGCCGGGTCAAGCCCGGCAATGACGGGACGCTGAACTGGGATCAACTCCCCCGAAACACCGGCTTGCGCTTCTCGATGAAGGCCTGCACGGCCTCCTTGTGATCGGCTGTCGTGGTGAGGCGGATCAGCCGCTCGGCCTCGTGGTCGCGCGCGGTGGCGAAGTCGAATTGCAGCGCCTCGTCGAGATTGTCCTTCATGTAGCGCAGCGCAAGCGTCGGGCCTTCGGCGATCGACTTCGCCAGCGCAAAGGCCTCGTCCTGCAGCGACTCGTCCGGCACCACGCGGTTGACGAGGCCGATCTGCTCGCATCTCGCGGCGTCGACCTTCTCCGAAGTGAACATCAGCTCGCGGGCACGCGAGGTGCCGACAAGCCGCGTCAACAGCCAGGCCATGCCGTAATCGCCGCTCAGCGCCACGCGCAGGTAACCGGTCGAGATGAAGGCGGATTGAGCCGCGATCCGGATGTCGCAGGCCATCGCGATCGCAAGGCCGGCGCCGACCGCGGGACCGGGAAGGGCGGCAATGGTCGGCTTGCGCACCGAGGCGAGCGCGCCGGTGAGCAAGCGCTGGCGCTCCTGCAAATCCGCGACCTTGTCCTCATAGGACATTTCGAGCTTCTTTTTGTCGCGATGCGCGCCCATGCCCTTGACGTTGCCGCCGGCGCAGAACGCCTTGCCGGCGCCGGTGACGAGCAGCACGCCGACCTCGGGATTCTCGCCGCAGGTCCGGATCATGGTGCGCAGCGCCGGCGTCAGCGTGTCCGACAGCGAGTTGCGGGCGTCCGGGCGGTTCAGCGTGATGACGGCGACGCGATCGCGGATCACGCAGAGCAGTTCGTCGGTGCCGGTCTCGATCTTGATTTCAGCGGTCATGTCGTCGCTCCCCATGTCTGTTTGTTTCGTCATTCCGGGGCGATGCGAAGCATCGAGCCCGGAATCTCGAGATTCCGGGTCTGGTGCTAGCGCACCATCCCGGAATGACGGTGAAAGTTACTTCACGCGGTGAGCAAAAGGCGCCAAGCCTCGTGCGCACCGCCTCACAGCTTGCTCGCGATCTTGATCACGCTGGCGTTTCGCCAGCCTACGCTGCTTACATGGATCTTCGTCATCTCAAAACTTCTCAACCCAGGGCCGCAATTCCAGCTCCCAGGTCCAGGCGCTGCGCGGCTGCTGCAGCACGTTCCAGTAGCTCAGTGCAATCGCGTCGGGATCGAGCATCGAGTCCGGCCGGTCGGCGGGCTCGGCGCGGGCGGCGCTGCGGATGCCGCCGTCGATCACGAAATGCGCGACGTGGATGCCCTGCGGTGACAGTTCGCGCGCCATGCTCTGCGCGAGGCCGCGCAAGGCGAACTTGCCCATCGCGAACGGCGCCGATTGCGCATAGCCCTTCACGCTGGCGGAAGCGCCGGTGAACAGGATTGCGCCCTTCTTGTTGGGCAGCATGCGCTTCGCCGCTTCCTGCGCCACCAGGAATCCGCCGAACGCCGAGACCGCGATCGCCTGCTCGACCTCTGAGGGCACGAGTTCGACGAAGGGGCCGCGCGAGCGGCCGGAGGCGTTGTAGACCACGAGATCAGGCGTTCCGATCTCGCGCTCGACAAGGCCGAACAGCCGTTCGACATCCTCGGCCTTGGTGGTATCGCAGGCATAGGCGCGTGCGCCGGTTTCGGTGCAGAGCGCGCCGAGTTTCTCGATGCTGCGGGCGCCCAGTGCCACGCGAATTCCCTCTCGCGAAAATAGCCGCGTCAACGAGGCGCTGAGGCCCGCGCCGGCACCGACGATCAGGGCGATCTTGTATTTTGGAATATCCATTGGGCTTTCCTTTGCTCGGCCGGAGGAGGATAGTCGTGCCCAAACAAATGAGCACCGAAGCCGGGAATTCAATGCAGCCGCACAAGCAGGATCCGAAAACGTCAGCCGTCAGCCAACCGGGCCTGCTGGCGCCCGACACGACGGGAATGAATTTCTACCGGGCCGATCCGGCGCTGACAGACCTTCTGAAGATGCATTTGCCCGATGCATTGTTCCGCCATATCGAGCCGCATCTCGACCGCCTCGGTGGATTGGCCGGAGGTTATCTCGACGAATGTGCGCGGCTTGCCGATCGGCATACGCCGGTGTTGCATCAGCGCGACAAGTTCGGCCGCGACGTGCAGCACATCGAGTATCATCCGGCCTATCGCGAGATCGAGAAGGCCGCGTTCGGCGAGTTCGGCATTCACGCGCTGTCGCTCCGCAAGGGCATCATGGGTTGGCCCGACAAATACCCTGTCGTGGCCAAGCACGCCTTCACCTTCCTGTTCAACCAGACCGAATTCGGCATGGGCTGCCCGATCAACGTCACCGACGGTTGTGCAAAGCTGCTGGCGAATTTCGGCAGCGAGGCGTTGAAGGCGAAATATCTCGACGGCCTGACCCAGACCGACATGAGCAAGCTGACGCAGGGCGGCCAGTTCATGACCGAGAAGGAGGGCGGCTCCGATGTCGGCACGCTGACCACGCGCGCCGTGCAGGAGGGCGACCACTGGCGGCTCTACGGCGAGAAGTGGTTCTGCTCCAACGCCGATGCCAAGGTGGTGATGCTGCTGGCGCGACCGGAAGGCGCCGGGCCGGGCACCCGCGGCGTCGGCCTGTTCCTGATGCCGCGTTTCCTCGACGACGGCTCGCAGAACTATTATCGGATCGTGCGATTGAAGGACAAGCTCGGCACCCGCTCGATGGCCTCGGGCGAGATCAAGCTCGATGGCGCGATTGCCTACGCCGTCGGCAAGCTCGACCGCGGCTTCGTGCAGATGGCCGAGATGGTGAATTCGTCGCGGCTCTCCAACGGCGTGAAATCGACCGCGCTGATGCGCCGCGCCTGGCACGACGCGATCACCGTAGCGAAGGGCCGCGTGGTGTTCGGCCAGCGCATCATCGACCTGCCGCTGGCGCGGCGGCAGTTGATGAAGATCATGCTGCCGACCGAGCAGGCGCTGTCGATGAGCTTTTTGACCGCTGACGCGCTCGACCGCGCCGAGGCCGGCAGCCAGGACGCCGCGGCGCTGCTCCGCATCCTGACGCCGACGCTGAAATTCCGCGCCACTCGCGACGCCCGAAAGGTCTGCGGCGATGCGATGGAGATGCGCGGCGGCATCGGCTACATTGAGGAATTCGTCACGCCGCGGCTGCTGCGCGACGCGCATCTCGGCTCGATCTGGGAGGGCACCGGCAATATCGTCGCGATCGATGCGCTGAAGCGCGCGGTCGGACGTCACGGCGCCGACAATGCGCTCGCCGCCGATCTGCATGCGCGGCTCGATGACAGCCCGAATGTGCCGCAGGCCTGGCGCAACCGGCTGCGCGATCTTAGCGACCGTGCGGTCGCGTTTGCGCGCGAGGTGGCGAGCCGCATCGACAATGAGGGCGACGCGCGGCGCGCCACCAGCCTGCTCTATCATGTCGCAAGCGCGGTCGCGCTGGCGTGGGAGGGCGGGCGCATCCACGAGGTGCGCGGCGATGCGCGTCGGCTGTTGCTGTCGCGGATGGTGATCGATCACCGCGTGCTGCCGGGCGATCCGTTCCGGCTAACGGAAAATACCGTTCAGCGCACAATGACCGAGCACCTGCTCGGCGATCGCGCGGTCGGCATGGCCGAGGTTGGCGAATTGCTTGACGCAGCGTAGGCTGCCGCGCGAGCGAACTTTTCAAACAATCAAAAACGTCAAGGGAGACCCCGATGAAGGCCGCCGTTCTGCATGAAGTCAATCAGCCGCTGGTGATCGAGGATGTCAGCGTGCCCAATCCGGGGCCGCGCGAGGTCCTGATCCGCACCGCGGTCGCGGGCCTCTGCCATTCCGACCTGCACTTCATGGAAGGCCTCTATCCGCACCCGCTGCCGGCGGTGCTTGGGCATGAATCGGCCGGCGTGGTTGAGAAGGTCGGCTCCGACGTCAATTACGTGAAGCCCGGAGATCACGTCGTCACCTGTCTGTCGGTGTTCTGCGGCACCTGCGACAATTGCACCACCGGCCGCACCGTGCTGTGCACCGACACCACGGTGAAGATGCTGCCCGGCGCCTCCAACCGCCTGTCATGGGGCAGGAAGGAGAAGCTGAATCAGTTTCTCAATCTGTCGTCGTTCGCCGAGCAGATGCTGGTGCACGAGAACGCCATCGTGAAGATCAAGAAGGAGATGCCGCTCGATCTTGCCGCGCTGATCGGCTGCGGCGTCATCACCGGTTATGGTGCGGTGGTGAACACCGCGAAGGTCACCGCCGGCGAGACGGTGGCTGTGATCGGCTGCGGCGGCGTCGGCATGGCCGCGATCAACGGCGCGCAGATCGCCGGCGCCGGCCGCATCATCGCGATCGATACCAATCCGGCGAAGCTGCAGCTTGCGACCAAGCTCGGGGCCACCGATATCGTCGATCCGGCCCGCGGCGACGTGGTCCAGCAGGTACGCGAGCTCACCGGCGGCGGCGTGCAGCACTCCTTCGAGGTGCTCGGCCGCAAGGACACCGCCGAGCAGGCCTTCGCCATGCTGGCGGCGGGCGGCACCGCGACCATCGTCGGCATGATCCCGTTCGGCCAGAAGATCGAGCTGCACGGCTTCGACTTCCTGCGCGAGCGCCGCATCCAGGGCTCGTCGATGGGTTCCAACCACTTCCGCGTCGACATGCCGCGCCTCGTCGACTTCTACATGCGCGGCAAGCTGCATCTGGAAGACTGGATCTCGGCCAAGCTGAAGCTCTCTGAAATCAACGAGGGCTTTGCCAACATGAAAGCCGGCAAGACGCTGCGCAGCGTGATCATGTTCGACAACTGATTCCGCGCTGCGCGTCATGCCCGGGCTTGACCCGGGCATCCATCCTCAAATGAATCTTTCGAAGGCGATGGATTGCCGGGTCAAGCCCGGCAATGACGGTTCGAACTACCGCGCGACATGCGCGGATACCGCGAGCCATTTTCCGTTCTGCCGCGCCCAGCAATCGGTGTAGCGGCCGGACGCCGGCTCACCGTCCGCGTTGGTGTAGCTGGTCTGGGCGTGGATGATGGCGAAATCGCCGAGGATGCGGATTTTGACGTCCTCGGCCTTCAGCCCCTTGATCTTCACCGGGATCGCCGTCTGCTTCAGGAAGGCAGCGCGGTCGACCAGGCTCTTGTCGGGATTGGTGCAGTAGAAGTCCTGCGCCAGAATTTCGTCGAAGCGCTTGACGTCGCAGTTCTGGACCGAGTCAACGTAGTCCTTGTTGAGCTTCGTGAGCTCCTCGAGATCGTTGCTCATTGGTTTCCTCCCGGTTGCTGTTGTTCGTCATTGCTGCGCGAGCGCTGTATACCGTCATCCTGAGGTGCGAGCTCTTGCGAGCCTCGAAGGATGCACGGCCCGCAGTCGGGCCGTCGACCCTTCGAGACGCGCGCAACGGCGCGCTCCTCAGGGTGACGGCGATAGAGTTAGGTGCCCTTCGTCGCTCTGCAATGACCGCTGATCAATCATCGAACATCTTCGGCGGCACGAAGCCGCCGAATTCGTGCTCGATCAGCTCGGCGAGCTTGAGCGGCGTGCGGTCCTCGAGCCATGAGCCGACGATCTGCACGCCGACCGGCAATCCGTCGGGCGCAAAGCCGGTCGGGATCGCAGTCGAAGGCAGGCCGGGCAGGGTCGCGATGCCGGGCCAGGCGAGCTGGTCGGTGTAGATGTAAGGCTCGCCGTCGATCAATATCCGCCGCTGCTCCTGGTCGGGCGCATGATCGTGCGGATAGGCCGGCGTTGGCATGATCGGGCAGATCACCGCGTCGAACGATTTGAACAGCTCGCGCCATTGCGCGCGCAGCCGCGAGCGGGCGACCGTCGCCTGCACCCAGTCGCGGTGGCTGAGCGCGATGCCGCGCAGCCGTTCGGCCTGCAGGCTGTTGTCGCTGGCCGGCAGCGCGGCTGCCGCCGCGCAGGCGCCGGCATAGACCTCCGGTGGGAAGGTCGCGGCGAGGAACGACAGCAGCATCCGCATATAGAGCCGCGAGGACGCCGCGAAATCCGGCAGCAGCGGGCTCGAACGCGATATTTTCGCGCCGGCCTTGTCGAGGTGGCTCGCGAGCTTGTCGATGCTGCCGCGAACCGCCTTGTCGGTCGGCAGCACCGGATCGGTGTCGATGACGAGGATGCGGAAATCCTTCAGGCTGGCGTGGCGCGCCGCCGGCAGGTCGAGGCGATAGGCCTTGCCGCCATCGAGCGGATCGGGAGCGGCCATCACGTCGAGCAGCAGCGACAGGTCGGCCGCGCCGCGCGCCATCGGGCCGGTCACCGCAAGGTCGCGCTCATAGATGATGGGCGGCGCCGGCGGCGCGGTGTGGCCGCGCGACGGCAGCAGCGCGAAGGTCGGCTTGTGCGCATAGACGCCGCAATGAAACGCCGGCACGCGCAGCGAGCCGCCGATGTCCGAGCCGAGCGACAGCGCGCCGTAGCCCGCGGCGAGCGCCGCCGACGATCCGCCGGAGGAGCCGCCCGGTGTGCGGCCGAGGTCGTAGGGGTTGTTGGTGGTGCCGTAGACCTCGTTGTAGCTCTGCCAGTCGGCGAGCCCGACCGGCACGTTGGTCTTGCCGAGGATCACGCCGCCGGCGTCCTTCACGCGCTGAATCGACAGCGCGTCCTCGGTCGGGACAAAGTCCTTGTGTGGCAGGAAACCCCAGGTCGTCGGCAATCCGGCGACGTTGTAGGATTCCTTCACCGTCATGGGGATGCCGAGCAGCGGCCTGTGCTCGCCGCGCGCGATCGCGGCGTCAGCGGCGCGCGCAGCGGCGAGGCCGCGCTCGAAATCGCGCACGCAGACCGCGTTGACCTTGCCGTCGTGGCGCTCGATGCGGCCGATCGCGTCCTGTGCGAGCTCGACCGCCGAGACCTGCTTGTTGCGCAGCGCCTTCGACAATTCGACGGCGGTCTTGAAGCTGTATTGCGATTTGGCCACGGCGTGCTCCCGGTTTGTTGTTGGCGCGATGATGGGCAGTTTGGTTGCCGCCTGCAAGCGCTGTAGCCGTGACGTTGTCGCCGTGTTTGATCGGAATTGCTCTGCTTTACCTCGCCCCGCTTGCGGCTCTCGTATGCACACATCTTGCTAGGCGATTTGATTGCTGATTCCGTGGGTTGAGTGATGATTCACGGAGCGTTTGATGTTGGGACTGGAATTTGGCCTGGGGCGGTTCGGCGACCTGCGGCT
>NZ_JADYVV010000060.1:0-58738 GCF_020194035.1 Bradyrhizobium sp. BRP56 | reverse complement strand
CCGCAGACCAACGGCCTCGTCGAACGCTTCAACCGGCGTATCGCCGAAGCCATTGGCCGCGAACAAAAGCGCGGCAGCGCCCGGCGGACCTTCATCGACCATGCCGATCGCGACGCCTTCATCGCCAAGTTCGTCCACGACTACAACCGGACGCGCCTCAAATGCCTCGGCTACCAGGCCCCGATCCAGGCCGTTGCTAAACTCACGGGACTAAACACGCTTGCGGGGGAGGTGAAGGAAGGCCCGCCTCCGCCATCAACATTTCATTTTTCCGGCATTGGCTTGGGCGATAAGCTCTGCTCGCTCGGGAGGAGCGCCGGCCTGGTGCCGGCGCGTTTGTGGCGATGTTGATGCAAACAAAAAGACAAACTGCGCTTTCGATATTCCTCGTCCTCGCAGCTGTCCTCGCGGCGGCGCCGTTGCGCGCGCAGCAGCCGCAGACGGCGGCGGCCGGCAACGAGATCCGCATCGGCAACGTCATGCCCTATACCGGGCCGCTCGCTGCGTTCGCGACCATCGGGCGGGCGGAGGCGGCCTATTTCGACATGGTCAACGAGCATGGCGGCATCAACGGCCGCAAGGTCAGGTTCGTCTCGGTCGATGACAGCTCCAGTCCGAAGATCGCGATGGAGCAGACCCGCGATCTCGTCGAGAAGCAGGACGTGCTGTTGATGTTCGGCTCGTTCGGCACGCCGAGCAACCTCGCGGTCCGGAAGTACCTCAACGAGAACAAGGTCCCGCAGCTGTTCGTCGCTTCCGGCGACGAGGCGTGGGCGCATCCTGCGACTTTTCCCTGGACCATGGGCTGGCAGCCGACCTTCCGCGCCGAGGGGCGGATCTACGCCAATTACATCCAGGCCGCCTATCCCTCGCGCAAGATCGCGGTGCTCTGGCAGAACGACCAGTTCGGCCGCGACCTGTTCAAGGGATTGCAGGAGGGGCTCGGCGACACCGCGGGCATGATCGTCGCCGATCTCGCCTTCGATGCATCGGAGACCGCAATCCAGAACCAGATCGGAATTTTGAAGAACTCCGGCGCCGATATCCTGGTGTTCGACGGCGCGCCGGCGATCGCGGCGCGCGCGATCCGCGTCGCCGCCGACCTCGACTGGCATCCGGTGTTCATTCTCGACAACGCGTCGGCCTCGATCGCCAGCGCGCTGCGGCCGGCGGGCCTGCAGAATTCGCTCGGCGTGATCTCGACCTCGTTCCTCAAGGATGCCGGCGATGCCTCCTGGAAGGACGACCCGCAGATCAAGGCATGGCTCGCCTTCATGGACAAGTATTACCCCGACGGCGACAAGGACGACATCTACGCCGTGTTCGGCTACGCCGCCGCGGACACGCTGATGCAGGTGCTGCGCCAGTGCGGCGACGATTTGTCGCGCGAGAACATCATGCGGCAGGCCGCGTCGCTGAAGGACTACCAGAGCCCGATCGCGCTGCCCGGGATCGTGATCAACACCGGACCGAAGGACTTCCGCCCGATCAAGCAGATGCGGCTGGTGCAGTTCGACGGCAATGCCTGGCAGCCGATCGGCGACGTGATCGACAGCGCGTTCACGGCAGTGCGCGAGGATAATTGAGGGCCGTTGAGTTGGGTCATGCGTCGTCCCGGCGAAGGCCGGGACCCATTACCCCAACTGCACATTGTTTTGCTCTGCTGGGGCGATAATCCCTTACACACCACGCAGCGGTGGTTATGGGTCCCGGCTTTCGCCGTGACGACGGTGTGGAGAGAGTTTACTTCTTCAACCCGTAATTCAACAGCCCGCCCTTGTTCTTCGGCGGGTGCGCGCGCAGCCCTTCCTCGTTCGGCTCGGTGCCCCAGCCCGGACGATCCGGGATCACGAGATGGCCGTCGACGAATTCAGGCACGTGGGTGAACAGCTCGTGGTCCCAGGCCAGCCGATCGATATCGGTCTCCATGATGCGCAGGTTCGGCACCGCGGCGCAGAAATGCGCGTTCATCATGGTGCAGAGGTGGCCGTAGAAATTATGCGGCGCGACGTTGACCTCGAAATGCTCGGCGGCGGCGGCGATCTTCATCGACTGCCAGACCCCGTTCCACGGTGTGTCGATGATCGCGACGTCCATCGCCTGCTCGGTGAAATAGGGCAGGAACTCGCGCAGGCCGAGCAGCGTCTCGCAGGACGAGATCGGGTGCGGGCTCTGGCGGCGGATGTAGCCGAGCGCCTGTGGATTGAAGGTGTCGATCTCGACCCAGAACATGTCCATCTTCTCGATGGCGCGCAGGATTTTCAGATAGCCCTCGGTCTTGGCGTTGAAGTTGAGGTCGAGCAGGAGATCGACATCCGGCCCCGCGCCGTCGCGGATCGCCTCCAGGTGCATGCAGAGATTGCGCAGCACAGTGCGGTCGATATTGATCTCGGGCTGGAACGGCGAGCCGAAGCCGGGGCGCCAGCCTTGCGGTTTGCCGTCGGTATAGACGAAGATGTTGGTCTTCATCGCCGTGAATTTCTTCTCGCGCACTTCGGCCCCGATCGCCTTGACGCCGTCGAGATCAGTGATCGCCGGCTTGTACCAGTCGGGATGATTGATGCGCCAGGTCGCGCAATGCGACCAGTACACCCGCACGCGGTCGCGGATCTTGCCGCCGAGCAGGTCGTAGCAGGGCACGCCGAGCGCCTTGGCCTTGACGTCGAGCAGCGCGTTCTCGATCGCCCCGAGCGCCAGCGCCACCACGCCGCCGGCGGCAGGGCGCGTCGCGGCGAACAGCTCGACATAGATCCGCTCGTGCTCGAACGCGTTCTTGCCGACCACCCGCGCCGACAGCCGCTCGATCGCCGCGGTCACGCCGGGCGCGCCGAAGCCCTCGTCATATTCGCTCCAGCCGACCAGCCCGTCATTCGTCGTCACCTTGACGAAGTGATAATTCCGCCAGCCGGCATCGCAGGCGAGCGTCTCGACGCTTTTGATTGTGGTGGATTTGCTCATGGTTTCCTGCCCGGTTGTTTGTTGCTGTTGGCGGGATACCAACAACGGATCGGCGAAGACGTCAATTCGCGCCAAGGCAAGGCGACAATGCGTATTGGCAAGGCGGCACTCGCCTCTTCGTTCACCGTCACCCTGAGGAGCGCGCTCTTGCGCGCGTCTCGAAGGGCGACGGCCCGGCTCTTTCCGCATGGATCTCACGGGGCCGTGCATCCTTCGAGGCTCGCAAGAGCTCGCGCCTCAGGATGACGGGACAAACATCTCGGTGTCAGGCCGGAACAATGTCGGCCTTTGCCGTTCGAAGGTCTTGCGGCCGTGCTTGAAGCCCATCAGCACGTCGGGCAGCTCGGCGATGGCGTTGGTTCCGCTGTCGGTATCGAGCACGACGATGTCGGCGGGGTTGCCGACCGCAATGCCGTAATCCTTCAGGTTCATCAGCCGCGCCGGCAGATCGGTGACGAGATCGAGGCAGGCGTCGAACTCGCCGATCCCGGCATGCGCCGCATTGGCGTAGAGATTGGCCATCCGCAGAAGTGATGCATCGCCGAACGGCGTGAAGGGATTTTGCACATTGTTGGTCGCGACCGAGCACAGCACCCCGTCCGCCACGAGCCGATGCGCGGCCGTGAGCCCGCGCGGCGCGTTGTGGGTGGCGTCGCGGCCCATCAGATAGAGATCGGTCGCCGGCAGCACGGTGACCGCGACACCGGCCTCGGCGAGCCGAGCGCCGGCTTTCTTCAACCGATCAGGCGGCAGCGCGGAGAGTTTGGTGGCGTGCCCGATCGCGACGCGTCCGTGATAGTTGCGCCGCTCGGTCTGCCGGCAGACCTCCTCCATGTGCCACCAGGAAGGATCGAGGTCGAAATCGAGATGGAGGTCGACGTCGACATCGAACTCCTGCGCGAGGTCGAAGATGCGTGCGATATGCGCGTTCGGATCGCTGTCGACATAGGGGCAGCCGCCGACCGCCTCGGCACCGTCGTTGAGCGCCGCGACCAAGAGCTCGTCGGCGCCGGGATCGTTGGTCAAGCCCTCCTGCGGAAAGGCGCAGAGCGAGAGGTCGAGCGCCCAGGCATAGTCGCGTTTCAAGGCCTTGACCGCCTCGAAGCCGCGCAGCCCGATCCTCGGGTCGATCTCGACATGCGTCCGCATCCGCGTGGTGCCGGCCGTGATCGCGCGCTCGATCACTTTTGAGCCGCGCGCATAGACATCCTCGACCGTGAAGTCGCGCTTCATCGCCGACACCGCGCGGATCGCCTCGCTGAGGCTGGCGTGATCGTGGCCGCAGCGGCCGAGCAGGCAGGCCTTGTCGAGATGGATATGGGTGTCGACGAACCCGGGCAACGCCAGCCGGCCGTTGAGGTCGACGTCGACCGCCTCGCACACGAGGCGCGGCGCGATCGCGGCGATCCTGCCGCCGGCGATGCCGATATCGACCGCGGCGGCGGAGCTGCGCGTCACGGCATTGCGGAAGACGAGGTCGAAGGCAGGTTTCGCGATCATCGGCGAGGAAACATCAGGATGGTTTCAGCCTAGCGGAGCGGCGAGGATCCGGCAGCACCAGATTGTGTGCAGTTTTATGGTTCGATTGTCTAAAAAATATGCATACACTTTTGCCGGCAGATTGTAGAGTCCTGATTATTCCTGGAGGCCCCATGTCCGCACCCGCCAAAGCCGATGCCCGCCCGATGTCCGATGCCGAGATCGTCGAGGCCTATCTGACGGCGTCGATGATCCCCGATTCGGATGCGGCTGCGGCCTATATGAAGCCGGGCACGGTGATCGCCTTCACCGGCGGGCGCGAATTCGACCATCCGCGCGGGCCGACCGCCTTCAACGCGAAACGCTATCGCTGGGTGAAGAAGAAGATGGACCGCTTCGATGTCTGCCCTGGCACGGACGAGACCGTCGTCTACAGCGTCGGCACGCTCTACGGCGAATGGACCGACGGCACGCCGTTCGAAGGCAACCGCTATGTCGACCGCTTCGTGGTGCGGGGCGGGCAGATCGTCAAGATGGACGTCTGGAACGACAGCGCCGAGCGGATCCTGGTGCAGCGGGGGATCGAGGCGTAAAGTATCGCCTGCCGTCGTTCTTCCGTCATCCTGAGGAGCGCGCTCTTGCGCGCGTCTCGAAGGATCGACGGCCACCAGCGGGGCCATGCATCCTTCGAGACGCGCTACGCGCTCCTCAGGATGACGGCGATAGAGCGACGGAGTCTCCTCAAGATGACAGTCGTAAAGCGCAGCTAGTCATCAGCGCCGCGCCGCCTTCGGCAGCTTCACCACCTTTTCGCCGGTTGCCTCGTCGGCATAGGGGGCCAGAATATCCAGCAGATCGCGGCCGCGCTGCGGGCTCGGCGCGACCAGCGCACGGGTCGCCACGGAATCCAGATGGCTGTGCATCAGCCCCATCACCTTGTCGACGTCGCCTTTCGCCAGCGCGGCGATGATCGCGCGGTGCTCGTTGATCGCGCATTCCGATGAATGCGGCCGGCTGTAGAGCGACAGCGTCAGGCAGCAGCGGTACGCGACCTCGCTGACATAGCGCACCAGGATCGGGCTGTTGGTCATGTGCGCAAGCAGGATGTGGAATTCGGTGGCGAGCCGGATCGACACCGCGTCGGTGCCGTCGCGGGCCCGATCCTCGGCGTCGACATGGGCATTCAGCTCGGCAATCTGCGCCTTGGTCAGCTTGCCCGCGAGCTGCCGCACCACCAGCCGCTCGAGCTCGATGCGAATATCGAAGGCATCGCGCGCCTCCTGCCAGCTCGGCGTCGCCACCACGGCGATGCGGTTGCGGCGCAGCTCTACCAGGCCTTCCGCCGCCAACTGCCCGAGCGCATGCCGTGCGATGGTGCGGCTGACGCCGAAGCGCTCGCCGAGCGAATCCTCGGGCAGCTTGGCGCCGGGCTCCAGCGCCTGCTCGATGATCGCGCGCCGCAGCGCGCGGCAGATCACGCTGACCTTGTCTGACGATTCAGCCGTCTTGCTGCTGTCGGCGCGCCCCGCCATTGCCGCGAATCCCTCTCGAAGGTGCTTCGAACGCCTCTTTATCATACCGCCAGAGCAATCGGGCGCTCGAATTGCATGCAGTTTGAGCCGCGGATTGCCCAAAAGGAATCCGGCCTTTGAGGCGCGGAACGCGCGATCTCCTTGATTTTCAACGCTACGGCCGCTGGCATCCGGCTTGCATGCACTTTGCTCGTGATGCGCATGCAACCAAACTCCGAATTCGCCGGCGAGCCGATGGCCGCCGGATCCGCGCCGACCGCGATCGAGCTGTCGGACGCCTCCGTGACCTTCGGCCGCGGCGCCCGCGCCGTGCCGGCACTGTCGACAACCACGCTGCGGATCGCCGACGGCGAGTTCGTCGCGCTGGTCGGCCCGTCCGGCTGCGGCAAGTCCACCATCCTGCGGCTGGTTTCGGGCCTGGCGCGGCCGTCCACCGGCGTCGTCATCGTCGGGGGCCGCGAGGTCGCGGCGCGCGCGATGCGGGTCGGCATGGCGTTCCAGAACCCGACCATGCTGCCGTGGATGACGATCGAAAAGAACATCATGCTGCCGCTGAAGATCGTCGAGCCGTTCCGCTCGCAGTTCCGCAAGCTGCGCAAGACCGAGTTCCGCGACAAGGCCAATGCGTTGCTCGAGCAGGTCGGGCTGAAGGGGTTCGGCGGCGGCTATCCGTGGCAGCTCTCCGGCGGCATGCTCCAGCGCGCCAATCTGTGCCGCGCGCTGATTCACGAGCCGCGCATGCTGCTGCTCGACGAGCCGTTCGGCGCGCTCGACCAGTTCACCCGCGAGGAGCTGTGGGGAATCCTTCAGCAGCTCTGGATGACCCACAGGCCGACCGTGCTGCTGGTCACCCATGATCTGCGCGAGGCCGGCTTCCTCGCCAGCCGTATCTGCGTGATGAGCGCGCGGCCCGGCCGCATCCTCGACGACTCCAGGGTCGACTTCGCCCGTCCGCGCACCGTGGCGATGACCTTTGAGCCCGACTTCGTCGCGCTCAACCAGAAGCTCCGCGCCTTCATCGTCGATGCGCGCACCGCGGCGCGAGAGGGAGCCTGACCATGTCCGTGTCAGACATCAGGCAGAAGGCCTGGTCCGCGGCGCTGATCGTGCTGTTTTTCGTCGCCTGGGAGCTGTTCTGCCTGATGACGGGGATGTCGGACCTCGTGTTGCCGCGGCCGTCGCAGATCTTCGTCACGCTGTTCGAGAAATTCCCGATCCTGTGGCCGCACATCGTGCAGACCCTGGTCACCACCATGATCGGCTTCGTGCTCGGCGTGGCGCTCGGCGTCGCGCTCGGTGCCGTGATCGGGGTGTCAAAAACCGCCTACGACACCTGCTATCCGCTGCTGGTCGGCTTCTCGTCGATCCCGAAGGTCGCCGTGGTGCCGATCTTCGTGCTGTGGTTCGGCTCCGGCACCGTGCCGGCGGTGTTGACCTCGCTGTCGATCTGCTTCTTCCCAATCGTCGTCAATATCGCCACCGGCCTTGCCACCACCGAGCCCGAGCTCGAGGACGTGCTGAAGGCGCTCGGCGCCAGCAAGTTCGACATCCTGTGGAATGTCGGGCTGCCGCGCACGATGCCGTTCTTCTTCGCCTCGCTGAAGGTCGCGGTCTCCTACGCCTTCGTCGGCGCGGTGCTGTCCGAGACGGTCGCTTCGAACCGCGGCATCGGCAACGTCATGATGACCGCGTCCTCCAATTTCAACGTGCCGCTGGTGTTCGCCGGGCTGTTCGTGCTCGCCGGTCTCGGCGTCGCGCTCTACGTCCTGTTCTCGCTGATCGAGGGCCAGGTCACCGGCTGGGCGACGCGCAAGGACAATGTCATCGCCACTTGAGACACTTCGTCAACCGTCAAGCAATGAAGCTTAAGGAGATCTCGATGCTGAGAAAAGTAAGCGCCGCGCTGTTGGGATTGGCCCTGATCGCCGCTCCCGCGCGCGCCGAGGAAACCACCATCAAGTTCACGCTGGGCTGGAAGACGCAAGGCTCGGACGCCGCATTCTTCTACGCCAAGGACAACGGCTACTTCAAAGAGGAAGGCCTCAACGTCGTGATCGACCAGGGCGAGGGCTCCGGCGCGACCGTGACGCGCATCATGTCGGGCGCCTATGACGCCGGCTTCGGCGACGTCAACGCGATCATCCAGAACGCCGCGACCAAGCCGCAGGATGCGCCGGTCATGGTCTACATGATGTGGAACCAGCCGCCATTCGCGATCGTCGCCAAGAACTCGAGCGGCATCAAGTCGATCAAGGATTTCGAAGGCCACACGCTCGGCGGCGCGCAGGGCACGCCGACCACGCGGCTGTTGCCGGTGTTCGTGCACAAGAACGGGCTCGATGGCGAGAAGATCAAGGTCTCCAACATGGCGCCGAACCTGCAGGAGCCGATGCTGATCAAGGGCGACATCGACGCCGCGCTGGTGTTCAACATCACGAGCTATTTCAATTTGGTGCTGAACCGCCAGGACCCCGACAAGGACTTCAAATGGTTCTCGTTCGGCGATTACGGGCTCGACCTCTATTCCAACGGCGTGATGGTCTCGCGCAAGCTGATCGCCTCGAACCCGAAGGCGGTCGCCGGCCTCGTCCGCGCCATCAACAAGGGCGCAATCGCAGTTGCCAAGGACCAGAACGCGGCCATGAAGGCGGCGCTGAACTATGACAATCTGATCAATGTCGATGTCGAGAAGCGCCGGCTGCAATATTCCTTCGAGAAGCTGATCGTCTCGCCGGAGATGAAGGACATCGGCATCGGCGACGTCAAGGACGACCGCATGGCCCGCGCCATCGGCTTCATCGTCGAAGGCTACCAGCTCGCCCGCACGCCGGCCCCGGCCGAAGTGTTTTCGCGGGAATTCCTGCCGCCGCGCGCGGAGCGGGAGCTGGTGTATACGGCGAATTAAGTTTACTCGTCATTGCGAGCGAAGCGAAGCAATCCATTCTTCGGCACGGGAATGGATGGATTGCTTCGTCGCTCCGCTCCTCGCAATGACGGCGGAGGGACCGATGGACGTCACGGTAACCCGTCTGTTCTGCGGTTCTGACCACGACATCCGCAACGACGTCGTGCTCCGTCACGACGGCGGCGTCATCACCGATATTTCCGAAGCCGCGCGCCCGGCGACAGGCCCGCGTTCCCTGATCCTTCCCGCCTTCGTCAACGCCCACGACCATGCCCGCCCGCGCGCCTCGAGCTTCGGGGCGGTCGGCATGCCGCTGGAGAGCTGGATCCTGCGCACGGTGGTCGGCACGCCGGTCGATCCCTATCTCTCCGCGGCTTCGGCGTTTGCCCGCGCTGCGCAGGCCGGCTGCGCGGCGATGATGATGCACTACACCCGTCCGAGCGGTACCATGCCGTTGCTCGATGAGGCCAGGGCGATCGCGCGCGCCGCCGCCGATGTTGGCATCCGCATCGCCTTTGCGATCGCAGTGCGCGACCAGAACCCGATCGTCTATGGCGACAGCAAACCGGTGCTGTCAGACCTTCCGGCCGACGACCGCAAGATGATCGAGCAGCTGTTCGTGCGGGCCCCGATGTCGCCAAAAGCGTATATCGAGCTGACCGACGCCATCGCGGCTGCGATCGGCGGGCCGAAGATTGATGTGCAGCTTGGGCCGGCCGGGGTGCAGTGGTGCTCGAAGCCGCTGCTGGAGGCAGTCGCGGAGAACTCTGCGCAGACCGGCCGCCGCATTCACATGCATCTGCTCGAGACCATCTACCAGCGCGCCTGGGCCGACCAGCATTTTCCCGGCGGCATCGTGCGCTATCTCCGCGACATCGGCTTCCTCTCGGAGCGGCTGACGCTCGCGCATTGCATCCACGCTCGGCCCGACGAGCTCGAGATGATCGCGGCGTCGGGCGCGCGCATTGTCACCAACTTCTCCTCCAACCTGTATCTGCGCTCCGGGCTGGCACCGATCGCGGCGGCGCACGGCTGCGGTTGCGGGATTGCCGTCGGCGTCGATGGCCTCGCGCTCGATGAGGATGACGACGTGCTGCGTGAGATGCGGCTGGTGCAGATGACGCACGGCGGCCTCGGCTTCAAGCGTACATGGACTGCTCAGGAATTCTTCACGCTCGCGATCCGCAACGGCCGCCGCGCCACCGGCGCGCCGGGCACCGGCGAGCTCTCGGTCGGTGCGCCGGCCGATTTCGTCAGCATCGATCTCGACCGCCTCGAGCGTGATCAGATTCTCGATGCCGATCCGCTCGACCTCTTGTTCGCACGCGGCAATGCGTCGCTGATCTCTGAGCTTGTGGTCGATGGTCGCAGCGTCGCCAAGGCCGGCCGGTGCCTCGGTGTTGATCTTCCCGCCATTGAGCAGGAACTGCGCGGCATCACCCGCGCGAGCGCTGCCTCATACGCGCATGTCTTGCGCGCATGGCCGCGATTGTCGAACTCAGTGCAACACTGGTTCGAAGCGCAGCTCACCTGCAATTAGCTGCACAATCTTCGCTTCGCGCTGAGCAGCAACTTCGGTCATACGCTCGCTAATTCCGTCAAGCGGAAGAAAATTCCACTTGCATCACACTCGTCGCGCGGCTTCAAGTTCACCCAACAAGAAGACTGAATCAGTCGCTGTCACCGGCTGGTCGTGTGTCGCGAGGAAGCCTGATGGGCGCGTTGTCGCATCTGCGGATTGTCGAGATCGGAAGTGCTGCGGCGACGAGCTATTGCGCGCGGCTGTTTGCCGATTTCGGCGCCGATGTGCAGAAGGTCGAGCCGCCGCACGGCGATCCGCTTCGCCGCACCGCGCCGCTGACGCCCAAAGGCCGGAGCGCGTGGTTTGCGTTCCTCAACTTCAACAAGTCGAGTGTCGTCCTCGACACGCGCGATGCGGGCGCGGCATCGCGCTTGCGGGAGCTGATTGCCGGCTGCGACATCCTGCTCGACGGGCGCGGCATCGCTGCGGCGGATTGTCCCGAGATCGATCTCGACGCGATCAAGCGGGATAATTCCGGCCTCATTCATCTCGACCTCGCCTGGTTCGGCGATCGCGGTCCCTACGCCAATTTCGCGGCGACGGACTCCACGATCCGCGCGCTGACCGGACTTGTGAAGCTGGTCGGTCCGGAGCAGGGGCCGCCGATGCATGCGCCGGATTTCCAGACCGGCATCCTGGGCGGGCTGTGGGGCTTCATCGCGGCCGCTTCGTCGGTGCTCGGCCGCATGCACGATGGGCGCGGGCGCGAAAACCATCTCAGCCTGTTCGAGGCCTCTATCGCCGTCACCGAATACATCATGTTCGAGGCATTCCAGCGCGGCGACATCATGCGGCGGATCGGCGTCAACCGGTTCTGGCCGACCTTTCCGGTCGGCATCTACGAGACCAAGCAGGGCTGGCTCGGCGTCACCACGGTGACCCCGGCGCAGTGGCGCGCGTTCTGCGAGATGCTCGGGCTCAACGAGCTGCGCGACGATCCGACACTGGTCATGGGGGTCGACCGGCTGCGC
The DNA here is from genome assembly GCF_020194035.1 of Bradyrhizobium sp. BRP56. NCBI lineage: Bacteria > Pseudomonadati > Pseudomonadota > Alphaproteobacteria > Hyphomicrobiales > Nitrobacteraceae > Bradyrhizobium > Bradyrhizobium sp. BRP56. Next base: position 47,311 of record NZ_JADYVV010000060.1, on the reverse strand, counting down.
CATGTCGCCGAGATCGAAGCCAAGATCCTGCCGAAGCTGAAGCAGCGCACCGCGCAGGAGTGGTTCGCCGAAGGGCTCAAGCGCAGGATTCCGATCGTGCCGGTGCCGGAGGTCGCGGATCTCATCGCCGACGAGGAGAAGTGCGCCCGCGGTGCAATCGTCCCGATCACCATCGGCGACGAGACCGGCTTTTCCGCCGGCACGATGCAGCGGCTGACCGCAACGCCGCCGCTGCGCGGCGGCCGGGTGCCTGATCTCGGCGAGCAGCAGGCGAGGCGCGAAGCCGCGCCGCGCGTGCCGGCGCCCGAGCCCGCTGCAACCGACCGCTTGCCACTCGAGGGCATCCGCGTCGTCGACTTTTCGATGGGCTGGGCCGGGCCGATCTGCACCCGCACGCTCGCCGATCTCGGCGCCGACGTCATCAAGATCGAGGCGACCCAGTATCCGGACTGGTGGCGCGGCGTCGACCGCCGTCCGGCCTATGTGCTGGAGCAGATGTACGAGAAGTCGGTGCGCTACTGCATCATGAACCGCAACAAGCGCGGCATCACGCTCGATCTGACCCGACCGAAGGGGCTTGAATTGGCGAAGCGCCTGCTCGCCGATGCCGACCTCGTGGTCGACAATTATTCGGTCGAGGTGCTGCCCAAGCTCGGCCTCGGCTATGACGTGCTGAGCAAGATCAATCCCAAGCTGGTGATGATGTCGATGTCGGCGTTCGGCGCCGGCAGCGTGCATCGCGATTGCCGCGCTTACGGCTCGACGCTGGAGCAGGGCTCCGGCCTGCCCAGCGTGGTCGGCGATCCCGCTGGTCCGCCGGTCATGAGCCATACCGCGTTCGGCGACGCCGTCGGGGGCCTCAACGGCGCCGCCGCGGTGCTGACCGCGCTGATCCACGCCAAACTGACGGGGCAGGGGCAATTCATCGATCTCGCCCAGATCGAATGCATGATGCCGTTCGCCGCGCCCTGGATCGTCGCGCATTCGACCAGTGGCGAGCCGCCGACCAAATACGGCAACCGCCATCCGGATTTCGTGCCGCATGGCTGCTTTCGCTGCGCCGGAGAAGACAACTGGATCGTCGTCGCGGCGTCCGACGACGCGATGTGGCCAAAGCTTGCCCGGCTGCTCGGCCGCGAGGATTGGGCAGCGGACGCGGCACTCAAGACGGCCGCGGGCCGCCGCGCCCTCGAGGCCGAGATCGAGGCTGCGATCACGGCCTGGACCGCGGCGCGCGATGCCGATGCGGCGATGACCGCGCTGCAATCTGCCGGCGTTGCCTCCGGCGTCGCGCGGCTGCCGATCGATCTCCTGGAGGATCCGCAGCTCCACGCGCGCGGCTTCATCCAGCAGGTTGACCGCGCGTTCATCGGACGACATCCGCAGCCATCGATGCCGTTTCGCGAGAGCGATGCGCCGTTCGCGATCCGCTCGGTGCCGCCGACGCTCGGCGAGCACAACCGCGAGATCCTCGGCGGCATGCTCGGGCTTTCCGACGCCGAGCTCGATGAGCTCACCCGCGAGGGCATCATCGGCACCGAGATGCTGATGGAGGAGCAGCTGGTGAAAGAGAAGAAGCGGGCGGCGGGCTGATGGAGGCAGGTCAGCCGGCACAGCGCAGGGCGGAGGGCGCGCGAGACGGCGCACGGCCGCTATTGTCCGTGCGCGGGCTCGGCATCCGCTTCAAGACCGCGCAGGGCGTCTGGCAGGCGACGCGCCGCATCGACTTCGACATCGCGCCCGGCGAGCGCGTCGGCATCGTCGGCGAGAGCGGCTGCGGCAAGACCATCACCGGCCTGTCGATCCTGCGATTGTTGCCGGGCAATTTTGCCGGCCTCGACGGCAAGATCCTGTTCGACGGCGTCGATCTCGCCTCCTGCAGCGCGCGGCAGATGCGCGCGATTCGGGGCAAGCGCATTGCGATGATCTTTCAGGAGCCGATGAGCGCGCTCGACCCGGTCTTCACCGTCGGCCACCAGATCGCCGAGACGCTGCGCGTCCACACGGACGTTTCGCATGAGGAGGCGCGCGCCAAAACGCTGGAGATGCTCCGCCGCGTCGGCATCGCCTCGCCCGAGCGGCGGATCGACGACTATCCGCACCAGCTTTCCGGCGGCATGCGCCAGCGTGTGATGATCGCGGCGAGCTTGATCTGCGGGCCGCAGCTTTTGATCGCGGATGAGCCGACCACCGCGCTCGACGTCACCGTGCAGGCGCAGATCCTCGAGCTGCTGCGCGACATCAGCGAGACCTCGAAGACCGCGCTGATGCTGATCACCCACGATCTCGGCGTCGTCGCCGAGACCTGCACGCGGATGATCACGATGTATGCCGGCGAGGTGATCGAGGACGCCACGGTCGACGAGGCGCTGGTGCGGCCGCTGCATCCCTACACGTCCGGACTGTTGCGCTCGCTGCCGCATTTGAGCCCGCGCCACGGCCGCCTGCCGTCGATCCCGGGCCGGGTGCCGTCGATCGCGGAGATGCCGAATGGCTGCCGCTTCCGGGCCCGCTGCGCGCATGCGGCCAAGGGTTGCGAGGCCGAGCAGAGGCTGCAGGACGCCGGCGGCGGCAGAAGAGTGCGCTGCTGGCGCTTTGCCGAGCTCAATCTGCCGGGCGCGCTGCATCCGCCCGGCGCATCGGCTGCTGCGAAGGTCGCGACGCAATGACCACGGGCACTGCCGAGCCGCGCCGCGACGCCATCGTTTCGGTGCGCGATCTTCAGGTCCGCTTCCAGACCTCGGACCGCCGCGCCACCGTGAAGGCGGTCGATGGCGTCAATTTCGACGTCCGCCGCGGCGAGACCTTCGGCATCATCGGGGAGTCCGGTTCGGGCAAGACCACGATCGGCCGCGCGCTGGTGTTCCTGCTCAATCCCAGCGCCGGCGCCATCCTGCATGACGGCATCGATCCAACGGCGCTGCCGCGCCGGGAATTCCAAAGTCATCGCCGGGACTACCAGATCATCTTCCAGGACCCGAACGCCGCGCTGAATCCGCGCATGACCATTCTGGCCTCGGTGCTGGAGCCGCTGGAGCTCGCAGGTGTCGGCAGCCGTGCCGAGCGCGAGCGGCAGGCGCGGGAGGCGCTGGAGCGCGTCGGCCTGCCGCAGGAGTTCGGTGCGCGCTACCCGCATCAGCTGTCCGGCGGCCAGAAGCAGCGCGTCGTGATCGCCCGCGCGCTGACGCTCAAGCCCAAACTGATCGTCTGCGACGAGGTGGTGGCCGCGCTCGACATGTCGATCCGCGGCGACGTGCTCAATCTGTTTGCCGATCTGCAGCGCGACCTCGGGCTGACCTATGTCTTCATCACCCATGATCTCGCCGTGGTCTCGCATATCAGTGAGCGCGTCGCGGTGATGTATCTCGGCCAGTTCGTCGAGCTCGGGCCGACCGAAGAGGTCGCCGAGCGGCCGCTGCATCCCTACACGATCGCGCTGCTGTCGGCCGAGCCGCGGCCGCTGCCGTCCACGATGCGGCAGGAGAGCCGCATCGTCCTGCAGGGCGAGGTGCCAAGCCCGATCGATCCGCCCTCGGGCTGCCGCTTCCGCACCCGCTGCCCGCACGCGCAGCCGCTCTGCACCGACCGCGTGCCGGAGTGGCGCGAGCTGAAGCCCGATCACTGGGTGGCCTGCCATTTCGCCGATCGCCCGAATTTTTCGCCGAACTCACAACCGGAGACGACGCCATGACAATGACGACACGACGCGAGGCCATGGCGCTGATCTCGGGCGCACTCGCCAGCACCACGCTCGGCGACAGTGCTTTCGCGGAAGGCGCGCCGAAGAAGGGCGGCACCCTGCGCATCTCGGCGCCCGCCAATCCGTCGAGCCTCGATCCGGCGACCGGCGGCGCCGGCTCCGACCACGCTTTCCTGTTCACGATGTACGATACGTTGACCGAATGGGAATTCGACACGCTGAAGCCGAAGCCCGGCCTTGCCGAAAGCTGGAAGTTCACCGACCCCACCACGCTGGTGCTCAACATCCGCGCCGGCGTCACCTTCCATGACGGCACGCCGCTCGATGCGGAGGCCGTCAAGTTCAATCTCGAGCGCAACCGCAGCGATGCGAAGTCGAACATCAAGGCCGATCTGCTCTCGGTCGCCGCGGTCGAGGTCACCGGCCCGCAGCAGGTGACGTTGAAGCTGAAGACGCCGGATACCGCGCTGCCCGGGATTCTCTCCGACCGCGCCGGCATGATGGTGTCGCCGACGGCGCTGAAGGCGGCCGAGGGCGGCGTCGTGACGCGCAAGCCGGTCGGCGCCGGCGCCTATTCGTTCGTCAGCTGGGCCGACGGCGAGAAGATCGTGGTCAAGCGTAACGAGAAATACTGGAAGCCGGAGCGGCCGCTTCCCGACGCCATCGAGATCTCGATCATTCCCGAGCTCACCACCGGCGCCCGCTCGGTCACCGCCGGGCAGAACGATCTGATCTACCAGCTGCCGCCGCGGCAGAAGGTGATCATCGAGCGCGCCTCGAGCGTCAAGGTCGTGCATGGCCCGACGCTGTACGTGCTTCAGATCTTCCTCAACTGGGCCAAGCCGCCGTTCGACAATCTCAAGGTCCGCCAGGCGCTGAACTTCGCGATCGATCGCGAGTCCTTCGTCAAGGCCGCGCTCGCAGGTCTTGCGGAGCCCGCCTACATGAACCTGCCGAAGGCGCATTGGGCATACGACGCGGAGGTCGCAAAACTCTATCCTTATGATCCCGACCGAGCGCGCAAGCTGCTCGCCGAGGCCGGCTTCAAGGAGGGTACCCAGATCGAGCTCGGCGGCTATCCGGACCAGGATTCGGTGCAGCGTCAGGAGATCCTGATCGAGCAGCTGCGCAAGGCCGGCATCGGCGTGCGCTTCGTCAACGCCCCGATCGCGGAAGCTTCTGCGGCCTTCTTCGGTGCGGAGAAGAAGGGCGCCGGGCTGCTCTCGGCGTGGACCGGGCGGCCCGACCCGAGCCTGACCTATTCGCTGATGTTCACCAAGGACGCCTATTACAATGGCGGCCGCGCGCCGGTGCCGGCCGAGCTCGAGGCCGCGATCAAGGAATCGCGCGCCTCGGAGGACATCGACACCAGGCGCAAGGCGTTCTCCACCGTGCAGCGGCTGGTGATGGAGAATGCCTTCGTCGCGCCGCTGGCGTTCCAGTTCGAGCTGGTCGCCATGAACAAGAAGGTGCAGGGCTATCGGCCGAACCTGCTCGGCAAGCCGAAATACGACGACGTCTGGCTCGGGGGTTAGGCGATGGCGCGACGGTCACCGGTCAAGGTCGTCGGCAGCCGCCTCGTACAGGCGCTGCCCGTGATCCTGCTCGCGACCTTCATGGTGTTCGCGCTGCTCAAGCTGGTGCCCGGCGACATCGCCGTGACCCTGGCGGGCGACAACGCGACCGACGCGCGGATCACCGAGATCAGGAAGATCTACGGCCTCGACCGCCCGTTCCTGGTGCAATACGGCGCCTGGCTCGGCAATGTCGCGCAGGGCGATCTCTCGCAATCGCTATTGACCGGCGAGAAGGTCGCGGATTCGATCGGGCGCGCGTTTCCGAACACGCTGCTAGTCGTCGTGATCGCGCTGGCGCTGGCGCTGGTCACCGGCATCCCGATGGGCGTGATGGCCGCGATCAAGCCGAACGGCTGGATCGACAAGCTGATCAGCATGCTGGCGTCGCTCGGCGTCGCGGTGCCCGGCTTCTGGCTCGCGATGATCCTGGTGGCGGAATTCTCGCTGAAGCTGAACTGGCTGCCGGCGACCGGCGCAAAATCCTTCAGCGCCTCGCCGGTCGATGCGATCAGGCATGCGCTGCTGCCTGGCATCGCGATCGCGGCCTACGGCATGGCCGAGGTCGCGCGCCAGCTGCGCGGGGCGCTGCTGGAGGTGCTGTCGTCGCAATATGTCCGCACGCTGCATGCCAAGGGGCTGTCGATGTCGCGCATCCTCTGGCAGCACGGCCTGAAGAATGTCGGCGTCAATCTGCTCACCATCATCAGCCTTTTGGTCAACCGCATGCTGGCGGCGACCGTGGTGATCGAGGCGGTGTTCGCCATTCCCGGGCTCGGCAGCCTGATCGTGCGCGGCGCGATCCAGCGCGATTTCCCGATCGTGCAGGGCGTCGTCTTCACCATGGTGGTGGTTGTGATCGCGGTGAACCTGATCACCGATCTGCTCTGCGCCGCGGTCGATCCGAGGATCGAGCAATGACCGAGGTGGCGCTCGCTCCCCTGAAGGCACCGGCGAGGCCGACGCGGCTGCGGCGATTTGCGCGCTGGCTCGCCGGCGATCTCCGCGCCGCGCTGTCGATCCTGGTGCTCGTGGTGCTCGTTGTCGTCGCAATCGGTGCGCCCTTGATCGCGCCCTATGCGCCGACCGCGCAGGACGTCAACAACATGTTGGCGCCGCCGGGGCCGGCCCATCTGCTCGGCACCGACGACCTCGGCCGCGACATCTTCTCACGCCTGATCTACGGCGCGCCGGCCACCGTCTATGCCAGCCTGCTGGCGGTCGGCGTCGCGGTCCTGATCGGGCTGCCGGTCGGCCTCATCGCCGGCTATTTCGGCGGCTGGATCGACGACATCATCAGCCGCATCATCGACACCTTCCTGTCGTTCCCCGCCATCGTGCTGGCGATCGCCGTCACCGGCGCGCTCGGCATCGGGCTGACCAACGGCATGATCGCGGTCGGCATCACGATGTTCCCGGCGCTGGCGCGCATCGTCCGCGCCCGCACGCTGATCGTGCGGCAGGAGCTCTATGTCGACGCCTCCAGGGGATTTGGCGCGCCGACCTGGCATGTGCTGTGGCGCCATGTGCTGCCGAACACGCTGCAGCCGGTCATCGTGCAAGTGACGCTCTTGCTCGCCGCCGCGCTGCTGGCGGAAGCCAGCCTGTCGTTCCTCGGCCTCGGCATCCAGCCGCCGGACCCGAGCTGGGGCGCCATGCTGGCGCGCGCCTATCAATACATGGAAATCGCCCCGGAGCAGATGTATGCGCCGGGCCTTGCCATTCTCGTCGTCTCCCTGGCGTTCAATGCGCTCGGGGAGTCCTTGCGTGTCGTGCTCGATCCGACCATGAAGGATCGTTGACCTTGGTGGAATGATCATGTCGTTCAAGAAATTGCTGATTGCGAACCGCGGTGAGATCGCGATCCGGATTGCCCGTGCCGCTGCCGACAGCGGCCTCGCCACGGTCGCGATCTATCCCGCCGATGATGCCGCCTCGTTGCATGTCCGGTCCGCCGACGCCAGCCACGAGATTCCAGGCCGCGGCGCGCGAGCCTATCTCAACATCGAGGCCGTCATCGCGGCGGCCAAGGCCACGGGTTGCGACGCGTTGCATCCGGGCTACGGCTTCCTCAGCGAGAACACGCAGCTCGCGCGGCGCTGTGCCGAGGAGAAGATCACCTTCGTCGGCCCGTCGCCCGAGGCGCTCGATCTGTTCGGCGACAAGGCCAAGGCAAAGGCGCTGGCGAAAAAATGCGGCGTCCCGATCATTGCCGGCACTTCAGGCGCAACCAGTCTCGACGAGGCAAAGGCGTTCTTCGCCGCGCTCGGCGCTGGCGCCGCCGTGATGATCAAGGCGATCGCCGGCGGCGGCGGGCGCGGCATGCGCGTGGTCGAGGACGCCGCCAGGCTCGACGAGGCCTATGCGCGCTGCCAGTCGGAGGCCAAGGCGGCGTTCGGCAACGATGCGGTTTATGTCGAACGGCTGATCCGCAAGGCGCGCCATATCGAGGTGCAGATCATCGGCGACCGTCACGGCGTCATCAGCCATCTCTGGGAACGCGAATGCACCATCCAGCGCCGCAACCAGAAGCTCATCGAGGTGGCGCCGAGCCCGTCGCTGAGCGAGGGAATGCGCGCGCGCATCATCGAGGCGGCGAAGCAGCTTGCGACCGCCGCGCGCTACGACAATCTCGGCACCTTCGAATTCCTGGTCGATGACGAAGCCGGCGAAGGTGAGGGCGCGTTCGCTTTCATCGAGGCCAATCCGCGGCTCCAGGTCGAGCACACCGTCACCGAGGAGGTGCTCGGCGTCGACCTCGTGCGCGCGCAGCTCGCGGTCGCGGCCGGCGCCACGCTGGCCTCGCTCGGCCTCGCGCAATCAGCGGTGCCGCTGCCGCGCGGCTATGCGATGCAGCTGCGCGTCAACATGGAGGTGATGGACGAGGCGGGAGTGACAAAACCGACCGGCGGCACGCTCGCCGTGTTCGACCTGCCGTCCGGCCCCGGCGTCCGCGTCGATACCTTCGGCTATTCCGGCTACCGGACCTCTGCCGCGTTCGACTCGCTGCTGGCAAAAGTCATCGTGCATTCGCCGAGCCCAAAGTGGACCGACGTGGTGCACAAGGCATCGCGCGCCTTGCGCGAATTCCGGATCGGCGGCGTCGCCACCAACATCCCGTTCCTCGGCGCCATCCTGGCGCACCAGAGCTTTGGCCGGAACAAGATCAGCACCAATTTCATCGACACCCATGTTGCGGCGCTGGTCGGCGCGGCGCAGGATCTTGCCGCACCCTTGATCGAAGTGAGCGAGGCGGCTGCGACCAAGGCCGTTGCTGTCGAAGCAGCCCCCGAGGGATCGCTCCCGGTGCCCGCGCCGCTGCAGGGCACGATCGTGGCGATCGAGGTCGCGGAGGGCGATCTGGTCCGTCCCGGCCAGCAGATCGCGGTGCTGGAATCGATGAAGATGGAGCATCTGGTCACCGCGCCGCATGGCGGCCGGGTGACCAGGATCGCGGGCGGCATCGGCGTCACCCTGATGCATGGCGAGCCGATTCTGTTCCTCGAGCCCGCCGAGGTCGACGGTCATCACGCGGCGGAAGAGGCCGCGATCGATCTCGATCACATCCGGCCGGATCTCGCCGAGCTGATCGCGCGCAAGGCGATCACGCTGGACGAGAACCGCCCGGCCTCGGTCGAGCGGCGCCGCAAGACCAACCAGCGCACCGCGCGCGAGAACATCGCGCAGCTGGTCGATGAGGGTTCGTTCGTGGAATACGGCTCGCTGGCGATCGCGGCGCAGCGCCGCCGCCGCAAGGTCGAAGATCTCATCAAGAACACCCCGGCCGACGGCCTGATATCAGGCGTCGCCACCGTCAACGCCAAGGATTTCGGCGCCGATGGGGCGCGCTGCATGGTGATCTCCTACGACTACACCGTGCTCGCCGGCACTCAGGGCCATATGAACCACAAGAAGATCGACCGCATGCTCGGCCTCGCCGAGCAGTGGCGCATGCCGCTGGTGTTCTATGCCGAGGGCGGCGGCGGCCGTCCCGGCGATACCGACCGGCTCGGCATGACCGGCCTCGACGGCCCGTCCTTCGTGCAGTTCGCAAAACTCTCCGGACTGGTGCCCGTGGTCGGCGTGGTCTCCGGCTATTGCTTCGCCGGCAACGCCGCGATGCTCGGCGTTTGCGACGTCATCATCGCCACCAGGAATGCGTCGATCGGCATGGGCGGTCCGGCCATGATCGAGGGCGGTGGGCTCGGCGTCTACCATCCGGCCGAGGTCGGCCCGGTCTCGTTCCAGTCGCCGAACGGCGTGATCGACATCCTGGTCGAGGACGAGGCCGAGGCGACCGCGGTCGCGCAGAAATATCTGTCCTACTTCCAGGGCGCGGTGCAGGACTGGAAGGCGCCGGACCAGCGGCTGCTGCGCCGTGCGATTCCGGAAAATCGCCTGCGGGTCTACGATATCCGCAGCGTGATCGACCTGATCGCCGACGAGGGCTCGGTGCTGGAGATCCGGCGCGATTTCGGCGTCGGCATGATCACGGCCTTCATCCGCATCGAGGGCAAGCCGTTCGGCCTGATCGCCAACAATCCAAAGCATCTCGGCGGCGCGATCGACGCGCCTGCCGGCGACAAGGCCGCGCGCTTCATGCAGCTGTGCGACGCCTTCGACATTCCGATCGTCTCGCTCTGCGACACGCCGGGCTTCATGGTTGGCCCCGAGGCCGAGAAGACCGCGATCGTGCGCCACGTCGCGCGGATGTTCGTCACCGGCGCGAGCATCACGGTGCCGCTGTTCGGCGTCGTGCTGCGCAAGGGCTATGGTCTCGGCGCGCAATCGATGATCGGCGGCGGCTTCCACGCCTCGTTCTTCACGGTGGCGTGGCCGACCGGCGAGTTCGGCGGCATGGGCCTCGAAGGCTATGTCCGGCTCGGCTTCCGCAAGGAGATGGAGGCGATCGCGGACCCGGTCGAGCGCGAAAAATATTTCCAGACCAAGGTCGCCGAGCTCTACGCCAACGGCAAGGCGGTCTCGATCGCCTCGGTGCTCGAGATCGACGAGGTCATCGATCCCGCCGACACCCGGCACTGGATCATGGCCGGCCTCCGCTCGGTGCCGAAGCCCGAGCCGCGGACCCACCGCAAGCGGCCGTGCATCGATGCGTGGTGAGGTGACGGCGCAACACACTCTGTGTCGTCCCGGCGAAAGCCGGGACCCATAACCACCGATGGTCATTGTTGCACGGTGCTGGGGCCATAGCCTCCTTCAACAACCCAACCCTGTGGTTATGGGTCCCGGCTTTCGCCGGGACGACGGCGGCGGGTGGGCGGGCGTCTCGCGTCATTGAGAGAGTTACCCCAACCTCAACTCAACGTACCCCTTCGCCGCCACCTCGTCGCATCGCGCGCGATATACCGGCGCGCTGCCGCTGTAGCGGGCGACGATGCGGGTCTGCTTGCCCTCGACGTTGCGGTTGATGCCGGTCATCCAGGAATCGACCTCGTTGGAGAGCAGGCCGACGCCGAGCGCCTTGACATGCTCGGTCCAGTCGGCGGTGCCATCAGGCGTGGCGTCGAGGAAGGTCAGGTCTCTCTCCTGCGCAAAGCGGATCAGCCCGGTGACCCAGTCCACGCTGTATTCGATGCTGCGCGGGATGTTGCCAAGCGCGGTGTGCGGCCCCATCAGCATCATCATGTTGGGGAAGCCGTCGACCATCAGCCCGAGATAGGTCTCCGGGCCGTGCGTCCACTTCTCCTTCAGCCGCGCACCGTGCGCGCCGCGGAAATCGATCTTGTCGAAGCTGCCGGTGATGGCATCGAAGCCGGTGGCGTAGATGATGATGTCGAAGGCGTAATCCTTGTCGGTCGTCCGGATGCCCTCGGGCGTGACCCGCTCGATCGGCGTCTCCTTGATATCGACGAGCTCGACATTGTCGCGGTTGTAGACCTCGTAATAGAAGGTCTCGAGCGGCAACCGCCGCGTGCCGAAGCCGTGGTTCTTCGGGATCAGCATCTCCGCGACCGCCTGGTTCTTCACGCGCTCGCGGATCTTGCGCGCGACGAAATCGCTGATCGTCGCATTCGCCGCGCGGTCGATCAGGATATCCTTGAAGTTGCCTTGCCAGATGCCAAACCCGCGCTCGCCATAGAGCTTCTCGTAGAACGCCTCGCGCTCCGCCTCGCTCACCTCGAACGCGCCGCGCGGATCGGGCGTATGCACGAAGCAGGCGAACGTCTCCTTGCAGCGCGCGAAGATCTCGGGATAGCCGGCCTTGATCCTGGCTTGCGTCTCGGCGTCGATCTTGCCGTTGTGCAGCGGTGCCGCCCAGTTGGCGGTGCGCTGGAACACGGTGAGATGCCCGACCTCGCCGGCGATGGTCTGGATGGTCTGGATGCCGGTCGCGCCGGTGCCGATCACGGCGACGCGCTTGCCGGTGAAATCCACCTTCTCCTTCGGCCAGCGCGCGGTGTGGAACGATTGGCCCCCGAAATCATCGCGGCCCTCGATGCGCGGCAGGGTCGGCGTCGACAACGGGCCGATCGCGGTGATCAGGAAGCGGCAGGAGTGCTGCGCGCCGCTTTCGAGCGTGATCTGCCAGCTTCGCGTGTCGTCCTGGTAGATCGCGGACGTGACGCGGCTCTCGAGCTGGATGTCGCGGCGCAGGTCGAACTTGTCGGCGACATAGTTGCAGTAGCGCAAGGTCTCGGGCTGGCCGGCGAAATGCTCCGACCATTCCCATTCCTCGAGCAGCTCCTTCGAGAACGAGTAGCCGTAGGAATAGCTCTCGGAATCGAAACGCGCGCCGGGATAGCGGTTCCAGTACCAGGTGCCGCCGACGCCGGTGCCGGCCTCGAACACGCGCGCGCTGAGACCAAGCTCGCGCAGCCGGTAGAGCTGGTACATGCCGGACAGGCCGGCGCCGATGATGATGACGTCGTAGTCCAGCGCAGCCGTCTGGGCGGTGTTGTCCTGGCGCAATTCGGCCACCTGTCGTTGCTCCGCGATGGATTGATTGCCGGCAAGGCTAACCGGTCTTCCTGCTGCCGACAAACATCGCGGAGCGGGGCAGCTATCGGGATTTGCCGGGTGCGTCGGCCCGCGCGCATTCCGCGCGGCGGACTGTCCGCCCCGCGGCTTTACTCGGCCGCGGGATTCCCTCTATCGTCGGCCCGACACGACGATCGCCCGCCAAGCGGCGACGGAACCTAACGGGAGTGAAGCGATGGGAGAGGCGCTGCGCAGGCCGACGTCGACAGACGTCAGCAATCCCCGGCTTTACCAGGATGACACCTGGCGGCCGTTGTTCGCGCAGCTCCGCCGCGACGATCCCGTGCATTATTGCGAGGCGTCGGCCTACGGCCCGTACTGGTCGGTGACGCGCTACGACGACATCTTCGCGGTCGAGCTGGATCACCAGAACTATTCGTCGGCCTCCGAGCTTGGCGGTATCCAGGTCGCGGACCAGCCGAAGGGGCAGGAGCGGCCGAGCTTCATCCGCATGGACCCGCCCGGCCACACCGCGCAGCGCCGCACGGTGGCGCCGATCGTGGCGCCGTCGAACCTCGCCAATTTCGACGCCCTGATCCGCAAGCGCACCGCAGCCGTGCTCGACGCGCTGCCGCGCAACGAGACCTTCGACTGGGCCGAGCGGGTCTCGGTCGACCTCACCAACATGATGCTGGCGACTCTGTTCGATTTCCCGTCTGAAGACCGTGCCAAGCTGACCTGGTGGTCGGATGTCGCGATCGCCAACGTCGAATCCTCCGACGCGGTGGTGCATTCGGAGGCTGAACGCACCGCCGAACTGGTCAAGATGGGAGAATATTTCCGCAAGCTGTGGGACGCGCGGGCCGATGCGCCGCCGACCTTCGATTTGATCTCGATGCTGGCGCATTCGGACGCGACGCGGAATCTGGAGCCGCGCGAGTTTATCGGCACGATCGGGCTGTTGATCGTCGGCGGCAACGACACCACGCGCAATTCGATGTCGGCCGGCCTGATGGCGCTGTGCGAGAACCCGGAGCAGCTCGAGCTGGTCCGCGCGAGGCGCGAGCTGATCCCGAACCTGGTGTCCGAGACCATCCGCTACCACACGCCGGTGCTGCACATGCGCCGCACTGCACGCAACGACGTCGAGCTTGCCGGCCGCCGGATCAAGAAGGGCGACAAGGTCGTGATGTGGTACATCTCCGGCAACCGCGACGAGGACAAGATCGAGCGTGCCGATGAATTCATCATCGACCGTGCCAAGCCGCGCCAGCATCTCGCCTTCGGCGCCGGCGTCCACCGCTGCGTCGGCGACCGCCTCGCCGAGCAGCAGCTGCGCATCCTCTGGGAGGAGGTTCTGGCACGCGATCTGCGTTTTGAGCTGATGGGCCCGCCGCAAAGGCTCTATTCCAATTTCATCCGCGGTATACGAAGCTTGCCGGTGAGAATCGTCGATTGAATCCCATCCGTCATTGCGAGGAGCGAATCGACGAAGCAATCCACCTTTCCGCTTGGGAAAGAATGGATTGCTTCGCCTCGCTCGCAATGACAGAAGTAGAGACTTCAAGGAACAAGAATGAAGAACGATCCCGTTGACGTCCTGATCATCGGCGCCGGCGCCTCCGGCGCCGCGGTGGCCTGGAGCCTTGCCGATACCAAGATGCATATCCTCTGCCTCGATCAGGGCGGCTGGATGAATCCGGCCGAATATCCGAGCACCGGGCGCGACTGGGAGGCGAAGTTCTACGGCGAGTGGTCGTCCAGCCCGAATGTCCGCAAGCGGCCCGAGGACTATCCGATCAACGACGACAATTCGCCGATCAAGGTCGTCAACTTCAACGCCGTCGGCGGCTCGACGGTGATGTACACCGCGCATTGGCCGCGGCTGCATCCGTCCGACTTCAAGGTGAAGACGCTCGACGGCGTCGCCGATGACTGGCCGATCGACTACGACGCGCTCACCCCGTTCTTCGAGGAGAACGATCGGATGATGGGCGTCTCGGGCCTGTCGGGCGATCCGCTATCGCCGCTGAGCCACCCGCCGATGCCGCAGCAGCCGCTCGGGCTGTCCGGCCCGCTGATCGGCAACGCCATGAACAAACTCGGCTGGCACTGGTGGCCGTCGGACACGACCGTGGCGACGATGGATTACGAGGGCAGGGCGCGCTGCATCAATCTCGGCCACTGCACGCCGGCCTGCGCGCAGGGTGCCAAGGCCTCGACCGACATCACCTACTGGCCGCACGCGGTCCGCGCCGGGGTCGAGCTGAAGACCCATTGCCGGGTGCGCGAGATACTGACCAACGAGCACGGCATGGCCTCCGGCGTCGTCTATTACGACAAGGACGGCGTTGAGCAGTTTCAGCCGGCCGAGGTCGTCATCATCGCCTGCAACGGCGTCGGCACGCCGCGGCTGCTGCTCAATTCGGCGTCAGGAAAATTCCCGAATGGCCTCGCCAACTCGTCGGGCCTGGTCGGCAAGAACCTGATGTTCCACCCCTATGCGCAGATCTACGGCTTCGTGAAGGAGCCGACCGACAGCAACCGCGCGCCGCCGACCTGCCTGTGGAGCAAGGAGTTCTACGACACCGATCTGTCGCGCGGCTTCGTCCGCGGCTACGGCATCCAGTTCGGCCGCGGCGCCGGGCCGGTGTTCGAGGCGGTCGCGAGCGAGCAGAAGGGCATCCTGCCCTGGGGCAAGGATCATCACCGCGTGTTCCGCAAGCTCAACGGCCATCGTCTCGCGGTATCGGCGATCTGCGAGGATCTGCCGGAGGAGCACAACCGCGTCACGCTCGATCCCGTGCTGAAGGACAGCCACGGCATACCCGCGCCGAAGATCGACTACACGATCAGCGCGAACAGCCGGAAGATGATGAACCACGGGCTGGCGCGCGGCCGGGAGATTCTCGAGGCCGCCGGCGCCACCGACATCTGCATCAACGATCCGATCCCGTGGGGCGGCTGGCATCTGCTCGGCACCGCGCGGATGGGCACCGATCCGGCGCGCTCCGTGGTCAACGAATGGGGCCGCTCGCACGACGTGAAGAACCTCTTCGTCGTCGACGGCAGCATCTTCGTCACCTCGGGCGGCGTGAACCCGACCTCCACCATCCAGGCCCTTGCGCTCTACATCGCCGACCAGATGAAGCAGCGCCTCGCCAATCTGTTCGACTGAGACCGCCAGAGACCGACATGTCCGATAGCAATCAACTGACCGCAGCCCAGCGCGCTGATCTGCGCACCGTCGCCGCGATGATCGTTCCCGAAAGTGACGAGTACAAGATGCCGGGGGCGGACGACGTCGCGATCCAGGCCGACATGCTCGCAACGCTCGGTCGCGACACCGCGCTGGTCGCGCAGGCGCTGGGTCATCTGGCAAAGCTTGCGGGCAAGCCGCTCGCCGAGCTCGACGATGCCGGGCGCGATGCGGTGGCGCGGGAGTTTCGTAGCCATGGCGGCGCGGCCGCGGCGACGCTCGTCCGCGTGGTGCTGCAATGCTACTACCGCGACGACCGCGTGCTGCGCTCGCTCGGCCTCGAGCTGCGCGCGCCGTTCCCCAAGGGTCATGTG
This sequence comes from Bradyrhizobium sp. BRP56, assembly GCF_020194035.1. Classification (NCBI taxonomy): domain Bacteria; kingdom Pseudomonadati; phylum Pseudomonadota; class Alphaproteobacteria; order Hyphomicrobiales; family Nitrobacteraceae; genus Bradyrhizobium; species Bradyrhizobium sp. BRP56. The sequence goes on along the minus strand of NZ_JADYVV010000060.1, from coordinate 31,525 downwards.
CTGCCGGAGGGCGACTGGTCGCTGCTCGATCCGGTCAGGGCGCGCGGCGGCACGTTGCGGCGGGCGCCCTAGCCGACCGGGTAGGTGCCGTAACCACTTGCGGCGCGGGGAACCGGTCACCATCTGAGGAGACCAAAGGACTCTCGCCATGCTGGATATTACCTCAGATACCGCCGGTGACACGCCGTCACCGCGAACGGCCGATGCTGCCCGGGATAACGACCGGGCCTTGCTGGATGCCTATTCCAATGCCGTGATCGACGTCACCGACCGCGTCGGCCCCGCCGTGGTCCGGGTCGAAACCGGGCCGAAGGTGCGCAATGCGCGCGAGCGCGGCGGCCTCGGCTCGGGCATCGTGATCTCGCCCGACGGGTTCGTGCTGACCAACAGCCACGTGGTCGGATCGTCGAAGGAGATCCGCCTGCGCGACACCGAGGGCTTCGTCACCGATGCGCATGTGCTCGGCGTCGATCCCGACACCGATCTCGCGCTGCTGCGGGCCGATGGCGCGCGCGATCTGCCTTACGCGTCGCTCGGCAACTCCAAGACGCTGCGGCGCGGCCAGCTCGTGGTCGCGATCGGCAATCCGCTCGGCTTCGAATCGACGGTCACCGCCGGCGTGGTGTCGGCGCTGGGACGCTCGATCCGCTCGGTGAGCGGGCGCACCATCGAGGACGTGATCCAGACCGACGCCGCGCTCAACCCCGGCAATTCCGGCGGACCCCTGGTGTCGTCGAAGGGTGAGGTGATCGGCATCAACACCGCGATCATCAATGGCGCGCAGGGCATCTGCTTTGCGGTCGCCAGCAACACCGCGCAGTTCGTGCTGTCGGAGATCATCCGCCACGGCTATGTCCGCCGCGCCTATATCGGCGTCGCCGGGCAGACCGCGCCGGTGCCGCGGCGGCATGCGGTGCTGGCCGGCGTCGAAAACAAGATGGGTGCGCTCTTGATGCAGATCGAGCCGGACAGCCCGGCCGCGCGCGCGGCGCTGCTGCCGGGCGACGTCGTGATCGGGCTCGACGGCATCGAGATCAACGGTGTCGACGATCTGATCCGCGCGCTCGACCACAGCCGGATCGACCGGAGCCTGTCGATGGACGTGCTCCGCCTCGGCCGCCTGCGCGCGATCGACATCCACCCGATCGGAAGGAAGCCGGCGAAGCAGTGAGCGTTGCTCTATCCGCGTGCGAGCTGCACCCTCTCCCCTTGTGGGAGAGGGTGGTTTCGCTGCGGTAGCAGCGAAACCGGGTGAGGGGTTCTCTCCGCGGAGACAGACCCCTCATCCGTCGCGGACTACGTCCGCGCCACCCCCTCCCACAAGGGGAGAAGGGAAGAGGGACCTCGAATATTGCTACCGCAACGCCGCCAGCAGTTCGTCGGGCTGCTCGACCATCATCATGTGGCCGGCACCCGGCAGCACGACGGTGCGGGCGTTCGGCGTCGCGGCGGCGAGGGCCTTGCCGGCCTTGGCTGGCGTCATCATGTCGCGCTCGCCGAGGATGAAGGTCGCGGGCACCTTGACCGCAGCGGCGGCGGTCAGGGCGTTCTGGTAGGCGTTGCAGGCGTTGAGGTCGTTGTACAGCACGCCGGGCTTCGCCTCCTGCAGCACCCGCTGCGCGCCCTGGTGCATCCACAGGCCGGGCGCGAGGCTGCCGCCGAGCTCGGCCGTGAAGCCGAGGCCCCAGATCGAGACCATGTCGATCGCCGCGACGTCATTGGCTTCGGCGGCCTTCAGGAGATCGGGGCCGACCGTCATGGTCGCGGCGGTACCGATCAGCGCGAGGCCGGAGACCTTGTCGGGATGCCGCGCCGAGGTCTCGATCGCGATCAGCGAGCCCATCGAATGGCCGATCAATCGGGCCTTCGATGCGCCGGCCGCCGTGATCAGCGCCGCGATCCAGTCGGCCATCTCGGCGATGGTCGGCAGCGGCTTGCCGGCGGAGCGGCCATGACCGGGCAGGTCCGGCGCCAGTACGGAAAAACCGTGATGGGCGAACCAGCGGCTGTGCAGCGCCCAGGTCGAGGAATCGAAGCCGGCGCCGTGGATCATCACCACCGCCGGCAGCGACGGATCGAACGGCCTGCCGCCGGTCGCGATGAAGGTGTCTGATCCGTTCACGGAAAGCTGCATGGCCCTAAGTCCTTTGCGAGGCGCGCAGCGCCTGGCCGAGATCGTCGATGATGTCCTGCGCGGTTTCGATGCCGACCGACAGCCGCACCAGCTCCTCGCCGATGCCGGCGGCTTTGAGCTGCTCGGCGTCCATCTGCTGGTGCGTGGTGCTGGCGGGGTGGATCACCAGCGTCTTGGCATCGCCGACATTGGCGAGATGGCTGATCAGCTTCAGGGACTCGATGAACTTCTTGCCGGCGGCGCGGCCGCCCTTGATGCCGAAGCTGACGATCGAGCCGGCGCCGCGCGGCAACAGCTTCTTGGCGAGCGCGTAATCCGGATGCGTCTCCAGCGAGGGATGCAGCACCCAGTCGACCGCCTTGTTTGCGGCGAGGGCGTCCAGCACCGCATGGGTGTTGCTGACATGGCGATCCATGCGGACGCCGAGCGTCTCGATGCCCTGCAGCAGCTGGAAGGCGTTGGTCGGCGACAGGCAGGCGCCGAAATCGCGCAGGCCCTCGGTGCGGGCGCGCATGATGAAGGCGGCCTTGCCGAACTGCTCGTCGAAGACGATGCCGTGATAGCCGGCATAGGGCTCGGTGAGCTGCGGGAATTTGCCGGAGGCGCGCCAGTCGAACCGCCCGCCATCGACGATCACGCCGCCGATCGCGATGCCGTGGCCGCCCATCCACTTGGTCGCCGAGTTCATCGCGATGTCGGCGCCGAGCTCGATCGGCTGGCTGAGATAGGGCGTCGCGAAGGTGTTGTCGATCAGCAGCGGAATCTTCGCGTCATGCGCGATTTGCGCCACCGCTGGGATATCGAGCACCTCGAGCCCGGGATTGCCGATGGTCTCGCCGATCACGAGCCGTGTGTTCGGCTTGATCGCGGCACGGAATTCATCGAGCGCACGCGGCTTCACGAACGTCGTGGTGATGCCGAACCGCGGCAGCGTGTGCGCCAGCAAATTGATGGTGCCGCCATAGAGCGAGGCTGAGGCGACGATATGGTCGCCGGCATTGAGCAGGGTTGCGATCGCTAGATGCATCGCGGCCATGCCGCTCGCGGTGCAGATCGCGCCGACGCCGCATTCAAGCGCGGCGATGCGTTCCTCCAGCACTGATGTCGTCGGGTTCGAGATGCGGGTGTAGATGTGACCGGCGCGCTCCAGATTGAACAGCGCCGCGGCATGATCGGCATCCTGGAACACGTAGGACGTGGTCTGATAGATCGGAACCGCGCGCGCGCCGGTCGCGGGATCGGGGCGCTGGCCGGCGTGCAGGCTCAGGGTTTCGAAGGCAGGCGGCTTGGGTGCGGGCATGCGATACTCGTCAGGTCAGTCGATGGGAGTGATATCTGTGCCGGTTTAGACGTGAACTGCGGTGCGAACACGGCCGACATTGCCGAACACGCGCAAATAGCGCTCGACCTCTGTGGGGATGCCGGTCGCCTTCTCCGGATTGTCGGAGAGCTTGACGGCCGGGCGTCCGTCGACCGACGTCACCTTGCAGACGATCGAGATCGGGTCGAGCTCGGCGGTGCCATCCGGCGCGCAGCCGACGAAATCGTTGGTGAGGTTGGTGCCCCAGCCGAAGCTGACGCGCACGCGGCCCTTGAAATGGTGGAACGTCTCCTCGATCGAGCCGACATCCATCGCGTCGGAGAACACCAGCAGCTTCTCCTTGGGATCGCGGCCCTTCTGCTTCCACCATTTGATGATCTCTTCGCCGGCCGTGATCGGCGGCGCGCTGTCGGGTCGAAAGCCGGTCCAGTCGGCGACCCAATCGGGCGCGTCGCGCAGGAACGGCTTGGTGCCGAAGGCGTCGGGCAGCGCGATCAAGAGGTTGCCGCCATAGGTGTGGCGCCATTGATCGAGGATGCGATAGGGCGCCCAGCGCAGCGCCTCGTCGTCATTGGCGAGCGCGGCGGCGACCATCGGCAGCTCATGCGCGTTGGTGCCGATCGCCTCGAGGTCGTTGTCCATCGCGAGCAGCACGTTCGACGTTCCGGTGAAGGAGGGGCCGAGGCCTTCCTTCACCGCCTCGACGCACCAGCGCTGCCAGAGGAAGCCGTGGCGGCGGCGTGTGCCGAAATCGGACAGCCGCAAGCCGTCCAGCTTGCGCAGCCGCTCGACCTTGGCCCACAGCTTGGCCTTGGCGCGGGCGTAGAGCACGTCGAGCGCAAAGCGGCCGTAGGTCTTGGTCGCCGCGCGCGAGCGCAGCTCGTTGAGGATCGCGAGCGCCGGAATCTCCCACATCGTGGTGTGGGTCCACGGCCCGTGGAAATGCAGCTCGTACTGGCCGTCGACCTTGTGCAGCTCGTATTCGGGCAGCCGGAAGTTCGAGAGCCAGTTGATGAAGTCGGGCGAGAACATCTGGGTCTTGCCGTAGAACGTGTTGCCGGCGAGCCAGATCAGCTCCTTCTTGGTGAAGCGGATGGTGCGGGCGTGGTCGAGCTGGGCACGCAACTCGGCCTCGCCGATGACCTCGGCGAGCCGGATATGGGTCGAGCGGTTGATCACCGAAAAGGTCGTGCGGGTGTCCGGATAGCATTCCCGGATCATCTGCTGCATCAACAGCTTGTAGAAATCGGTGTCCAGCAGGCTGCGCACGATCGGGTCGAGCCGCCAGCCGTGGTTATAGGTCCGGGTCGCGATATCTGTCACGGTCATGCGGGAACCTTAGCCTGCCGGGCGCCGCCCGCCCAGTGGGTATCGGGCGGAACATGGCAGGTCAGCGCGCTATGGTCTGCCGTATACGGCCGACGGTGGCGGTGACATCGGTCCAGACCGGCTTGTCAGGGGCAAATTGCCGTCGCAGGAAGGTGACGAGCTCGGCGACCTGGCCGTCGGTCATGCTGTCCTTGAACGCCGGCATGTAGCCCAGATCAGTCACGGCCGGCTTGGCGATGCCGTGCAGGATCACCTGGATCAGATTGTCGGGCGCGTCGCTGTGCAGATTGCTGTTGAGCGCCAGCGACGGCCGGCTGCCGAACAGCGGCGGGCCGCCGACCTCATGGCAGACCGCACAGGCGCCTTGATAGATCCGCGCCCCGGCCGAGGCCGCGGTGGTGACGACGGTGCCGGCTTCGAGCTTCGCGGCAATGGCATCGTGGGCCGACCGATCGGTGCTCTCGTTGAACGAGGCGAGGTAGACCGCCATCGCGCGGATGTCCTGGTCGGGCAGCGCGGCGAGCTCCTGCACGACCGGCGCCATCGGGCCCGCGGCGACGCCGTGCAGCCGGGATTCGCCGGTGCGCAGATAGGCGTAGAGCTCGTCCTCGCTCCAGGGGATCGGCGCCTTCGACAGCGACGTCAGCGCCGGCGCCTCCCAGCCCTCGGCGAAGCCGCCGGCGAGATAGGCGCTTTGCCGTTCGGCGCCGAGCGCATTGCGCGGCGAGTGGCAGGCGCTGCAATGACCGAGACCTTCGATCAGATAAGCGCCGCGATTCCACACTTCCGATTTAGTGGGATCACTGTGGAACGTGTTCGGCTGATGGAACAGCGCATTCCACCCGGCGAGCAGCGGCCGCAGATTGAACGGAAAGGCGAGCGCGTTGGCCGGCGTCTCGGCGCGCACCGGCGTCTGCGCCATCAGATAGGCATAGAGCGCCTGCAGGTCGGCATCACTGGTCCTGGCGAAGTGCGTGTACGGGAACGCCGGATAGAGATGGCGTCCGTCGCGATGAATGCCCTCGCGCATCGCGCGCTCGAAGGCGGGATAGGACCAGGCGCCGATGCCGGTGTCGACGTCGGGCGTGATGTTGGTGGTGAAGATGGTGCCGAACGGCGTCTCGAGCGGCCGACCGCCGGCGTTCGGAACGCCATGCTCCGACGTATGGCAGACGGCGCAGGCGCCGAGCGCTGCAAGCTCCTTGCCACGGGCGATCGTCGCAGCGGAATAGACCGAGGCGTCGGGCCGGGCGATCGGCGCGATCGCGCGCCAGGGCAGCACGGCCGCGCCGATGCCGATCGCCGCTGCGCAGATCGCTGCAATGCCGGCAAGGATCCCCCCGCGCTTTGCAAAGGGGTTCTGCCATCTGTTGCGGTCGGCCGTCTGCGCAGGCGGCGGGAGCGGGGCGGGCGCGACCGGTTGCTCGCCGCGCAATCCCTTCAGGATGCGTTCCGGCGTGAACGGCAATTCGCGGAAGCGGACGCCGGTCGCGTCATAGATCGCGTTGGCGATCGCAGCGGCGCTCGGCACCGAAGCGGACTCGCCGACGCCGAGCGGCGGTTGATCCTGCCGCGGCAGCATCAGCACATCGATCTTCGGCAGCTCAGGAAACTTGATGATGGGATAGGCGCCCCATTCCCGCGCCGTCACCGCGCCGCGCTCGAAGGACACCTCCTCCATCAGCGCTCGACTAGTCGACTGGATCACGTTGCCTTCGATCTGGTGCCGCACGCCCTCCGGATTGATCATCAATCCGGAATCCTGGCCGGCGACGACGCGCGTCACGCTGACATCGCCGGTCGCCTTGTTGACGGCAACATCGGCGATCCACGCCGACCATGCTGCGCCGTAACCGGGAAACTTGCTGTGCACGTAGAGCGCATAGGCAAAGCCGCGGCCGCGCACGATATTGCCGTCCGCCTCGGGTTCTTTCCACACCGGGCGCGGCGTCCAGCCGGCGCGCTCGGCAACGGCATTGACGAGATCGATCGCGCGCTGGTCCTTCAGATAGCGCAGCCGGTACTCGATCGGATCGACCTTCGCCTCCGCCGCAAGCTCGTCGATGTAGGATTCATGCGCAAAGGTGTTCGGCAGCGCCGAGACGCCGCGAAACCAGGACGCGCGCACGACCGGCGGCATGTCGTTGGCGACGACACGCAAGTTCTCGTAGTCGTAGGGCGGGATCGCGGTGCGGTCGCCCATCTCAAACACCGCCGCTTCAGGCGCGATCCGCCCGGTGAGCAGCAGCGCCAATGTCGGCGCGCCGTTCGAGGGATAGCGCGTGGCAAAATCGTAACCGGCGACGCTGCCGTCGGCATTGAGCCCGCCATTGACGTCCATCAGCTGCGCGGTGCCTTTCGGCTCCCAGGCATGCTCCTGCTCGCGGGTGAGCTGGACGCGCACCGGACGGCCGACTGCGCGCGACAGCAATAGCGCATCGGCGGAGACGTCGTCGGCGCAGTTGCGGCCGTAGCAGCCGGCCGCCTCCATCCGGATCACGTCGATCTCGGACTCGGGCCGCTGGATCAGCAGCGCGAGGTCGCCGCGCAGGATGTGCGGGTTCTGCGTGCCGGACCAGACCCGGATCGCGCCCTCGCTGTAATCGGCAACCGCGCAGGACGGGCCGATCGAGCCGTGCATCTGGTAGGGCCAAAGATAGGTCCGCTGCATCGGCTTGGCGGCCGCCTTGATCGCGGCGTCGACGTCGCCCTTGTCGATCAGCTGGCGCGGCGTCGAGGGATTGGCGCGCAGCGCCTTCTCCACGTCGGCAAGATCGGTCATCGCCGGTCCCGGCTTCCAGCTCACCGTGAGTTGCGCGGCGGCCTTGATCGCATTCTCCTCGCGTTCGGCGACGACGCCGACGAAATCGCCGATTCGCACCACCGCGACGAGGCCTGGAATATCCCGCACCGACGCTTCATCGATCGCGATCAGGCTGGTGCCGACGAACGGGCCGGCATCGACGCCGGCGTAAGGCGGGCGGACGACACGGCCGTGCAGCATGCCGGGCACGCGCACATCGTGGACATAGACGAGCTCGCCGGTAGCCTTCGCCGGCACGTCGACGCGCGGCACCGACTTACCGACGACCGAATAGGCGCTCACCGCCTTGACCGGAACCTCGTCGGCAAGATCGAGCCGGATGGTTTCATGCGCAATCAGTTCGCCATAGCTGACGCTGCGGTTGTCGCGGCCGCGGATCAGACCGTCCTCGATCGTGAGCTCGTCGACAGCTAGCTCCAATCGCTCGGCGGCCCGTGTGAGCAAAAAATGTCGCGCTTGCGCGGCGGCCTTGCGCAGGGGGACGGCGGTGATCTGGATGGTCTCGCTCGCGATCGTCGGGCCCTGGTTCGGCACCACGGCGGTGTCGCCGAGGATCACGACGACGCGGGCAAAGGAGACGTCGAGCTCTTCGGCAACGATCTGTCCGAGCGCGGTGCGGATGCCGGTGCCGAGGTCGACATGGCCGTTATAGGCATTGACCGTGCCGTCGGCCGTGATGGTGATGAAGGTCTCGAACGCACCTTCCGCGCCCAGCACCGCGGGGCGGACGACCGACAGCGAGCCGCGCTGGCGTTGCTCGGGAGCCCGTGCGTCGACCATCAATCGCGCGCCTCGAGCGCGTGACCGGCCGCGCGCATCGCCGCGCGGATGATCTCGATATGCGCGCCGCAACGGCAGAGATTGTAGCGCAGCGCCTCCAGCACCTCATGCTCGGACGGATTGGGATTGCGCGTCAGCAAGGCCTTGGTGGTGATGATCATGCCGTTGAGGCAATAGCCGCACTGCGCGGCCTGTTCGTGGATGAAGGCATCTTGCACCGGATCGGGATGCTCGCGGCTGCCGAGGCCTTCGAGCGTGACGATGTTGCGGTCCGCACAGCCTTCGATCGGAATCACGCAGGCGCGCGCGGCGACGCCGTCGATCAGCACCGCGCAGGCGCCGCACTCGCCGAGCCCGCAGCCATATTTCGGTCCGTTCAATTCGAGGTCGTTGCGCAGCACGTAAAGCAATGCGGTGTCGGGAGCGGCGTCGACATCATGATTCCTGCCGTTCACGGTCAGGCGCATTGCCCCGGTTCTCCCTGATGTTTTGCGCTGCAACGCCAGCGTCGGATCGCCGACGAGGATAACGTTTGTATACAAACGTGCAAGCGGCGGCATGCCGCGCTGCAGCGCGTGCCCGCTTTATGAACAGGGTGCGCAAGCGAAGGGCAGGGTTTGATTGCAAAGGCCGCTTGACAGCTCCCGGGCTCGCGCGCAGGATCATTCGTATACGAACGATATGCATGGGAGGCGGAAGCGCAGTATGATCGACCGCCGCCACAAGTCCAGGCTTGGTCACGATGGCTGACACAATGACCGTCGCCGCCGGCGACAAGATCCGCTGCGATGCCTGTCCGGTGATGTGCTACATCAAGCCGGGCGCGGCCGGCGCCTGCGACCGCTATGCCAATCATGACGGCACGCTGGTGCGCGTCGATCCGCACGTCGTGCTGGAGCGCACCGTGTCGCATGGCGGCAAGCTGGTTCCGTTCCAGGTGAGCGGCGACTGGGACGGCAAGATCGTCCGCCAGCCCGAACTTTTCGTTACCGCGATCGGCGCCGGAACCACCTATCCGGACTACAAACCCGCGCCCTTCATCGTGTCGTCGGAGGTCGACGGCATCGACATGGTCACCGTGGTGACCGAAGGCATTTTCTCGTATTGCGGCGTCAAGGTGAAGATCGACACCGACCGCTACCTCGGCCCGGAAACCGCGACCGTGCGCGCGGACGGCGAGGCGGTCGGCCATGTCACGACCAGCGAATATGGCTCGCAGATGCTCTCGCTCGGCGGCGTGCATCATCTGACCGGCGGCTCCAAGAAGGAAGGCCGCGTCACCTGCGACACGCTGATGGATCTCTCCAACTGCAAGGCGGTCGAGCTGACCATCGACGGCGGCGCCACCGTCGTGGTGCAGGCCGGCAGGCCGCCGATCGTCAATGGTGTGGCAGAAGAGCGCATGCGGGTCGGTTGCGGCTCGGCGACCATCGGCATGTTCGCCAAGCAATGGCACGGCAAGGTCGATGAGGTCGTGGTGGTCGACGACCACATCACCGGCGTGCTCAGCGAGCACCAGGCCGGCAAGCTGCTCGACATCGCCGACACCGGCATCAAGATGAAGGGGCGGCGTTCGACGCCTGGCCGCTATTTCCAGGTCGCCGATCCCGGTACCGGATGGGGCGGCACCAACATCTCCGATCCGCTGTCGATCCTCGGCCCCTTCAATGCGAAGGAGGCGCGGCCGGGGCTCACCATGCTGATGGTCTCGACCACCGGCGAGCACGCTTCTTATTATGTGCTCGACGAGGCGCTGAAACCGGTCGAGACCGAGATGCCGGCCGACCTCAGATTTTCGGTCGAGCGCATCCAGGAGAATTGCGAGCCGGCGCTGTGCACCGTGCTGTTCATGGGCGGCGCGGGCGGATCGCTGCGCGCCGGCGTCACCGATAATCCGGTGCGGCTGACACGCTCGGTGAAGGACGCGCTGACGCGGGTGACCAGCGGCGGCGCGCCGGTTTATGTCTGGCCGGGCGGGGGCATCACCTACATGGTCGATGTCACGCAGATGCCGGCCGGTGCCTTCGGCTATGTGCCGACCCCGGCACTGGTGGCGCCGATTGAATTCACGATGCGCATGTCCGATTATGCGGCGCTGGGCGGTCACATGGACTATGTCCGGCCGCTGTCGTCACTGCGGGACAGCGCTGAGGTCCGGCCGATGCCCGGGCGGCGCGCATGACTAGGCTTCCGCAAATCGCGCTTCTTCCTGACGGCAAGCGGCTGCATTTGCAGGACGGTCCGATTGATCTGGTCATCGAGGCGAGGGGCAGGGACGACGACGTCAGCGCCGCCTATCGAGCGGCGGCCGAGCGCTTCACCGGTTTGCTCGACGAGCTATGCGCGGAACTCACCGAGCTGCGCAGTGCAGCCGATCCGCACCGTTGCGTGTTGAGAGGCGTGGTCGCGCGGCGCATGCATGCGGCGGTCGCGCCGTTTGCCGCCGATTGCTTCATCACGCCGATGGCAGCGGTCGCGGGCTCGGTCGCCGAGGAAGTTTTGGGCACGATGCTTGAGGCCGCGCCGCTCGACCGTGCCTATGTCAACAACGGCGGCGACATTGCCCTGCATCTCGGCGACGGCGAACAATTCACCGTCGGCCTGATGGACCGGCCGGACCGCCACGGCGTGATGCGCACCATGACGGTCGATGCCGAGACGCCGGTCCGCGGCATCGCGACCAGCGGCCGGCACGGCCGCAGCTTTTCGCTCGGTATCGCCGATGCCGTCACCGTGCTGGCGCGGACGGCGTCGCAGGCGGATGCCGCGGCGACGGTGATCGCCAATGCGGTCGATCTGCCCAATCATCCCGCGATCCTGCGCGTTGCGGCGAACGAACTGCAGCCCGACAGCGACCTCGGCGCGCGGCTGGTGACCCGCGACGTCGGGTCTTTGGCGGAACACGAGGTCGAGCAAGCGCTCGAGGTGGGGGCGGTGCGGGCGCGCGACCTCCTGATGTCGGGATTGATCGAGGGCGCGGCATTGCGTCTACTGGGCGAAACGCGAATTGTCGGTGCAACTGGGATTGGGGCGCCGGCGTCGCACGCGTTTCAGGGACAAACGATAGAACACATGCTGCGGGCATGACCGGAAGCGAGGCAAGATGAGCGCCGTCATTCGCAAGATCGTTACAGTGGTCGAGGAGACCCATCTGGAGATGGGCAAGACCATCGCGCCGCCGACAAGGCGGGCCGCCGCGATCGCCGTGATCGAAAACCCCTTTGCCGGCCGCTATGTCGAGGATCTGTCGCCGCTGATCGCGATTGGCGAGGAACTCGGCGAACTGCTCTCAAAACGGGCCGTCGCCGCGCTCGGCATCGACGGCGCCAAGGCGCACAGCTATGGCAAGGCCGCCGCCGTCGGCGAGAATGGCGAGCTCGAACATGCGGCGGCGATCCTGCATCCGAAGATGGGTGCGCCGGTGCGCAAGGTGCTGTCGAAGGGCGCGGCGCTGATCCCGTCGTCGAAGAAGCGCTCGGGGCCCGGCACCACGCTGGATATTCCGCTCGGGCACAAGGACGCGGCTTTCGTGCGCAGCCATTTCGACGGTATGGAAGTGCAGATCAACGACGCGCCGCGGGCCAACGAGATCATGGTCGCGGTCGCGGTGACCGACAGTGGACGGCCGCTGCCGCGCGTCGGCGGGCTGACGGTCGGCGAGATCAAGGGCGAAGACGGATTGCGATAATCTCTTTGAAGAAAAACTGGAGGACGGGATGCGTGGTTATTTCGTAGGGGCGGGATTGGCGATCGCGGTCGCGACCATGGCAACGAGCGCCATGACGACGCAGGCCTTGGCGCAGAGCGAAATCAAGGTCGGCGAGATCAACAGTTACTCGCTGCTGCCGGCGTTCACCGAGCCCTATCGCAAGGGCTGGCAGCTCGCGGTGGAAGAGATCAATGCGGCGGGCGGCATCGGCGGCAAGAAGCTCGTGGTCATTTCCAAGGACGACGGCGGCAAGCCGGCGGATGCGCAGACCGCGGCGAACGAGCTGGTGTCGAGCGAGAACGTCGCGATGCTCACCGGCACGTTCCTCTCCAATATTGGCCTTGCGGTTTCTGACTTCGCCAGCCAGAAGAAGGTGTTCTTCCTTGCGGCTGAGCCTTTGACCGACGCCATCACCTGGTCGAAAGGCAACCGCTACACGTTCCGCCTGCGTCCGTCGAACTACATGCAGGCGGCAATGCTGGTGGAAGAAGCCGCAAAACTGCCTGCAAAACGCTGGGCGACGATCGCGCCGAACTATGAATACGGCCAGTCGGCGGTCGCGGTGTTCAAGAAGCTGATGTCGGCGAAGCGGCCCGACATCCAGTGGGTCGACGAGCAGTGGCCGCCGCAGGGCAAGATCGACGCCGGCCCGGTGGTGCAGGCGGTTGCCGCGGCGAACCCGGAAGCGATCCTCAACGTCACCTTCGGTGCCGACCTCGTCAAGCTCGTGCGCGAAGGCAACACCCGCGGCCTGTTCAAGGGCCGCACCGTGGTGAGCTTCCTGACCGGCGAGCCGGAATATCTCGATCCGCTCAAGGACGAGACGCCGGAAGGCTGGATCGTCACCGGCTATCCCTGGTACGCGATCAAGACGCCGGAGCATGACGCGTTCCTGAAGGCCTACCAGGCCAAGTACAACGACTATCCGCGGCTCGGCTCGATCGTCGGCTACCAGACCATCAAGGCGGCGGCGGCGATCCTTGCCAAGGCCGGCTCGAGCGATCCGGAGAAGCTGATCGCGGCGGCGGAAGGCATCTCGATGCCGTCGCCGTTCGGCGAGATCACCTTCCGCAAGATCGACCACCAGTCGACGCTGGGCGCCTTCACCGGCAAGACCGCGCTGAAGGACGGCAAGGGCATCATGGTCGACACCGCCTATCGCAAGGGGGCGGACTATCTGCCCGGCGATGCCGAGATCGAGAAGCTGCGGCCGAAGGATTGATTTTTTCTTCTCCCTCTCCCCGTTCTTACGGGGAGAGGGTTGGGGTGAGGGGCTGTCTCCACGAGTCGTGTTCGTGGAGAGTCCCCCTCACCCGAAACTCAAGCTGGCGCTTGAGTTTCGACCTCTCCCCGCAGGCGGGGCGAGGTGAAGGAAAGTGACGCTTGTGATCTCCAACGCGGACCGCCCATGGCCTTCTACGTCGTCCAGTTCCTGACCGGTCTTGCCAGCGCGGCGTCGCTGTTCCTGGTCGCTTCGGGTCTGTCGATCATCTTCGGCGTGATGCGGATCGTGAATTTCGCGCATGGCGCGTTCTACATGCTCGGCGCCTATGTCGCCTTTACCCTGACCGAGCGCTTCTCGGGCGCGTTCGGGTTCTGGGGCGGCATCGTCGTTGCCGCGCTGGCCGTGGCCGCCATCGGCGTGCTGGTCGAGATGGTGCTGCTGCGCCGGATCTACCATTCGCCGGAGTTGTTCCAGTTGCTCGCGACCTTCGGCCTGACGCTGATGGTCGAGGATCTCGTCGTGTTGATCTGGGGCCCGGACGATCTGGTCGGCCGCCGCGCGCCCGGCTTCAAGGGCGCAATCGATTTCTTCGGCCAGAATATACCAAGCTATGATCTGTTCCTGATCGTGCTCGGGCCGGTCGTGCTCGGCGTGCTCTGGCTGTTGTTCCAGCGCACCCGCTGGGGCGTGCTGGTGCGTGCGGCGACGCAGGACCGCGACATGGTCGCGGCGCTCGGCGTCAATCAGAAATGGCTGTTCACCAGCGTGTTCGCGCTCGGCGTCTTCCTCGCCGCGCTCGGCGGCGCGCTGCAGATTCCGCGCGATGCGGTCAATCACGCGATGGATCTGCGCGTCATCGTCGAGGTCTTCGTCGTGGTCGTGATTGGCGGCCTCGGCAGCATCATCGGCGCCTTCGTCGCGGCGGTGCTGGTCTCGGAGCTCAACGCCTTCGGCATCCTGATCTTCCCGAAGATCTCCATCATCCTGGTGTTCCTGGTGATGGCGGTGGTGCTGATCGTTCGGCCGTGGGGGCTGTTCGGCAAGCCGGAGGCGCCGGCACGGCGCACGCCTGGCCTCACCGTCAATCCGTGGCGGCCGCTGACGATGAACGAGCGGTTCGCCGCGATTGCCGTGCTCGTGCTCGCCGCCGCGCTGCCGTTCGTCGCCGGCAATTATTTGCTCACGGTCGGCTCGGAGATCGCGATCTTCGTGATCTTCGCGGTCAGCCTGCACTTCCTGATGTCGGTCGGCGGGCTCGCCTCGTTCGGCCACGCGGCCTATTTCGGCCTCGGCGCCTATGGCGTGGCGCTGCTCGCCAAGATGGCGGGCCTGCCGATGATTGCCTGCCTGCTGCTCGGGCCGCTGCTCGGGCTCCTCGGCGCCGCCGTATTCGGCTTCTTCGCGGTGCAGCTCTCCGGGGTCTATTTCGCGATGCTGACCTTGGCCTTTGCCCAGATCGTCTGGTCGATCGCGTTCCAATGGGTGTCGGTCACCGGCGGCGACAACGGCATCCTCGGCGTCTGGCCGGAAAAATGGGCGGCGAGCCCGTCGCATTTCTACTGGCTGTCGCTCGGCATCGCCGCGCTCGCGGTGGTGATCCTCCGCATCATCGTGTTCTCGCCGTTCGGCTTCGCGCTGCGCGCGACGCGCGATTCGCCGCTGCGCAGCGAAGCCATCGGCATCGACGGCAAGCGCATCCAGTGGACCGCCTTCGTGATTGCGGGCACGGTCGCCGGCCTTGCCGGCGCGCTGTTCGCCTATCTCAAGGGCAGCGTCTTCCCCGACAATATGGGCATCTCGCTGTCGGTCGATGCGCTGGTCATGGTGCTGCTCGGCGGTGTCGAGACGGTGTCGGGCGCGGTGGTCGGCGCCATCGTCTACAAGGCGCTCAACATCTGGCTGGTCAGCCAGACCGATCTTTCCAAGCTGGTGCTCGGCGGCTTCGTGGTGCTGATCGTGGTCGCGTTCCCGAAGGGCATCGTCGGCACGCTGGAAGCCTTCATGCATCGCCGGCGCAAATCCTCGTCGTCGGTATCGCCCCTGCTGACCTCCCGCATCGAGAGCGCCGAATGAGCATGGTTCCCACATTGCTGTCGGTTGAGGGGCTGACCAAATCCTATGGCGGCGTGCATGCCGTGCGCGGCGTCTCCTTCGAACTGCGTGCCGGCGAGATTTTGGCGCTGATCGGGCCGAACGGCGCGGGCAAGAGCACCTGCTTCGACATGCTCAACGGCCAGAACATTCCCGACAGCGGCCGCATTCGCGTGCTGGGCGCGGAGACCACGGGCAAGAAGCCGCGCGTGATCTGGCGCATGGGCGTCGGCCGCACCTTCCAGATCGCGGCGACATTCCCGACCATGACGGTACGCGAGAACGTGCAGGTCGCGCTGGTTTCGCATGGCGGGCAATTGCTCAATCTGTGGGCCTCGACCGCGCGCCAGGCCCGCGACGAGGCGGGGCGGCTGCTCGATCTGGTCGGCATGGGCGCCTATGCGGAGCGGCCGTGCGGCGAGCTCGCCTATGGCGACGTCAAGCGGCTCGAGCTGGCGATCGCGCTCGCCAACCAGCCAAAATTGCTCCTGATGGACGAGCCGACCGCCGGCATGGCGCCGCGCGAGCGGGTCGAGCTGATGCGGCTGACGGCGCGGATCGCGCGCGAGCAGTCGATCGGCGTGCTGTTCACCGAGCACGACATGGACGTGGTGTTCGAGCATGCCGACCGCATCCTGGTGCTGAACCGCGGCAGCCTGATCGCCGAAGGCTCGCCCGAGGAAGTCCGCGGCAATGCCCAGGTGCGGGCGATCTATCTCGGCGAGGGCCTCGTCTATGACGCCCGGCACCGCGAGGGAGCATCGGCATGAAGCTGACGGTGAAGGATCTCAACAGCTTCTACGGCCCGGCGCATATCCTGTTCGACATCGCACTCGAGGTCGGCGAGGGCGAAGTGGTCGCCTTGCTCGGGCGCAATGGCGCCGGCAAATCGACCACGTTCCGCTCCATCGTCGGCCTGGTCGAGAACCGCTCCGGCCGTGTGATGTTCGAGGGCCGGGACGTCTCGGATCTGCCGACGCACGCGATCGTGCGCGGCGGGCTCGGCTACGTCCCGGAGGAGCGGCGCATCTTCACGGATCTGACGGTCGAGGAGAATCTCGAGGTCGGCCGGCAGCCGAAGCGGGCAGGCGCGCCGCAATGGGATCGCGAAAAACTGTTCAAGCTGTTCCCGAACCTCGGCGAGATGCGCGGCAGGCCCGGCGGGCGCATGAGCGGCGGCGAGCAGCAGATGCTGACGATCGCGCGCACGCTGATGGGCAATCCGTCGCTGGTGCTGCTTGATGAGCCCTCGGAGGGGCTGTCGCCGAAAATCGTCGAGCAGATGGTCGATGCGATCCTGGCGATGAAGAAAGAGGGCGTCAGCATCGTCGTCTCCGAGCAGAATCTGCATTTCGCCCGGCTGATCTCGGATCGCGCCTACATCATCGAGCGCGGCCGGATCTGCTTTGGCGGCACCATGGCGGAACTCGATGCGCGTCCGGATATCCGTGACGCGCATCTGTCGCTGTAAGGGCGGGGTGGACGATGGCAAGGAGTGCGGCACCGAAGCGAAACGGGAAGGCGACCAGGCCGGGATACGTGCTGGACGAGCAGATCGGCTTCATCCTGCGCCAGGTGTCGCAGCGCCACGCCGTGATCTTCGCCCGCGAGATCGGCATCAATCTGACGCCGACTCAGTGGGCGGCGCTGTCGAAGCTGTCGGAGGTCGGCGCCTGCTCGCAGAACCAGCTCGGGCGGCTGACCTCGATGGACGTTGCGACCATCAAGGGCGTGATCGATCGCCTGACCGCGCGCGGCCTGACCGAGACCGCGCCGGATCCCGACGACGGTCGCCGACTGCTGGTGAGTCTCACGCGCGCCGGCCAGCAGATGGCCGACAAGGCCGCACCCAACGCGCTGGTGATCTCCAGGGAAACGCTGGCGCCGCTGGACGCCAAGGAGCGCGAGACGCTGATCGCGCTGCTCGGCAAGCTGCGGTGACGCAAATCTAACACCGTCACCCTGAGGAGGTCGCGAAGCGACCGTCTCGAAGGGTCGACGGCCCGGCTTTCGCCGCGCAGATATCGCCGGGCCGTTCACCCTTCGAGGCACGCTGCGCGTGCACCTCAGGATGACGGGTCACTCATGGCGCATTACCTCGCAACCTTACCTACGGGCGGCGTGTCGCGTCCAAACTATGTCGCAAGGCCAAGCGCCAGCGCGACGGCGCCGACTAGCACCAGGCTGAAGGCCCAAACCGTGTCCAGGTTGAACCAGCTCCGGGATACGAATTTGAGGCCGAGGTAGCGGTAGACCAGCCACGCCAGGCATCCGCCGGCGGCGATCATCGCGCCGGCATGGACGACGGAGACCAGCACGGCCATCGTGAGGCTGGTGTCGATCAGGCTGTTGGCGGCCGCATGGCCTTGGTCGGCTTCAGCCTCGCGGCACAGCCCCAGATAGATCGGCACCAGCATCAGCGCCGCGCCATGCGCGATCGCCACCGCGAACGACCACAAAGCGAGTTGCGTCGGCGGTATCCGCGCCAGGGCCCGCGGATGGCGCCGGTCGATCAGCCGATAGACACCGAACAGGATGACGAGCAGACTGGCGCCGATCCGGATCGTGCGCTGCCATTCGACGAGGGTGATCAAGAGCGCGAATGGAAGGATCACCAGCAGCATCGCCAGCAAATGACCGATCGCGAGCGGGCCAAGCGCGGTCACCAGCGCGCGCGAACTTCTCTGCATCAATCCCGCGGAAACCGCGAGCGGCCAGCCCATGCCCGGGTTGATCCCGTGGTAGAGGCCGCTCGCGATGACCGCCAGCCACAGCCAGGCCGGAGTCCAGTCGGCCGGGCTCACGTCAAGGCCTTTTCCGTTCCGATCGAATCGGAACGGGCTCTGGATTCTTGTTTTGACGCGTTGTCTTCACGCGAGCCGGTACCCACTTCGCTCGAAAGCGCTCTAGACCGATGGATAGCAGAACGAGTCGGTGGAGCAGTCACCGCCATCGAGCCGGATCTGGTGCGCCCGGTAGCCGTCGGGGAAGCTGACCCAGTAGTCTTTCGCCAGCTCGAGGCCTCCGCCCGGGTTTGCGTTCGCCATCACCTCGGCGCCGGGAATGCCTTGCGGATAGAACTGGTTGTCCCAGGTCGAATAGAGCGAATTGGTCCAGTACACCCGCTTGCCGTCGCGGCTGATCTCGACCATCTGCGGCCCGCCGGCAAAAGCCTGTCCGTTCGGGTGAGGCGCGCGATGAACGATGCCGCCGATGCGGACCGACCCGGCGAGCTTCGGCTTGCGCGGATCGCTGACGTCGTATTGGCGCATCTCGCCGGTGCCCCAGCAGGCGACGTAGAGAAACTTGTCGTCCATCGACAAGTCGATATCGGTCACCAGCGGAGGTACGGCGCCGAAACCCTGCAGCAGCGGCGGCAGCTGGTCTTTCGATGCAGGCTCGGGCGGGATCGTCACCGTCTTCTCGATGTGAAACTTGCCGCCCTCGCGCCACCAGGTCCAGATCGAACCCTCGAGGTTCGTGGTATCGACCACGACGCCAACGAAGCCGTGTTCGCGAACCGGATCATGCGCCGGACGCACCTCCAGCGCCATTTGATGGTTGGCGCCGAGGTCGATGGTCTGGACATTGCGTCGGGCGCGCAGGTCCCAGAAATGCAGCCGATGGCCGTATTTGTTCGACAGCAGGTCTTCCGGCACGATGCCGTTCTCGAACTGCGGCGGCAGGGCCCACTCGCTGCTCACCATGTAGTCGCGCGGCAGGTTCCACCAGAAGTCATAATGCTTGGTCTGCGGGCCACGATCGATCTCCCACCGGCCGAGCACCTCGAATGTCTCGCAGTCCATGATGAAGATGCCGGGCGGGCCGTCGGTGCCGTCCTTGCCGCTCCCGCCGAGCGTGCTGACATAGATGCCTTCCGGCCCGCAGTGGATGGTGTGCGGTCGCGAGTAGCCGGTCTTCTTGAAGATTTCCTCCGGCTCGATGATTTTGTGGATCTTCGCTTGCGTCGGGTCCGGCTTGGTGTCGACGATATAGATCCGGGACGATCGCATGCCCGGGATGATGAGATAGCGACGCTCGAGGAAGGCGTGTCCGGCCAGCGGGGACAGCGCCGACGAGCAGGCGTTCCAGCCGAAATGGTGGAACTCGTCGCCCTTGTTGGGCATCGTCACCGTATGGACGATCTTGCTGTAGGTCGGAGAGCCGGGCTTGACGTCGATCACCGCGAGCGCGTCCGGCTCTGAAAAATCCGGACTGAGCAGCACGGTGTAGGCAAAGCTCTCGGCCGGCGCTTCCATCGCGAGCTTCGGCGACGCGTGGAACGTAGGATCTGGCCTCATCGTCATCGGCTGCCTCCTGATTGCCTGGTGTACATCAACACGGCATGGCGGCACGCAGCAGCAAGAACTATCCGGATCTAAAATGCCTCTTGCGAGTGCCGCCGGCTAAGGTTCGCTTGCGGTCAGGATACACCGCAATGGTGACCGGTGAAAACAAGGTTCGGTTACGCAGGCGGCGCGGCAAAGCCGCGCGCCGCCGGGCGCGCGATCTGGCAGCCCGCTCAAGGGGTTGAGCAAACACCGATCCAGCACGATCACCCTGAGAGCAAGGGAATGTATGACTGACGAGTGGCACCAAACGCTCAGCGCCGTCCCGGCCTTCGCCGGGGCGACACCGGATATGTCGCACCGCTGTTCACCCCGTCACCGCCGCGCAACGGGCTTTGGTGCACGTCACTTCGCCACCACCTCCGGCACCTTGCCCGCGGGCGGCGTGTTGCGGCTGCGCTGGGTGCGGACGATGCCGTCGATGATCGTCATGCCGATGCCCGGGAGATCGCCGAGCTGAACGCTCTCCAGGATGTTCCTGCCCGGCGAATGCTGTGCCTTGTCCATCAGCACGAAATCGGCCGAGCGGCCGACCTCGATCAGGCCGCAATCGAGCTCGCGCATCCGTGCGGTGTTGCCGGTCGCAAGGCAGAACGCCAGCTCGGCCGGGAGCTCACCGAGCGAGGACAAGAGCGAGACCATCCGCAGGATGCCGAGCGGCTGCACGCCGGAGCCGGCGGGCGCGTCGGTGCCGAGGATGACGCGGTGCAAATCGCCCATCTCGCGCGCGGTGCGCAGCGTGAACAGCGCCGAGCGCTCATTGCCGTTATGCACCAGCTCGAGCCCGCGCTTGCAGCCCTCGCAGATGCAGCGGATCTGGTCGTCGGGCAGGGCGGTGTGGCCGCCATTGATATGACCGACCACATCGGTGTCGGCCTCCAGCACCACGTCCTTGTCGATCAGGCCGGAGCCCGGGATCGACGGGCCGCCGGTGTGGATCGTGCTTTGAATGCCGTATTTGCGCGCCCAGCCGACCATCTTGCGCGCGGTCGGTCCGTCCTTGACGCCGCCGAGCCCGACCTCGCCGAGCAGCTTGACGCCGGCGGCGGCCATCTCCTTGAAGTCGTCCTCCACCATCTCGCATTCGATCACGGGCGCGCCGGCATGCACCTTCACGCCGCCCGGACGCAGCGTCCAGAACGCGCGTTGCGCGAAGATCGCCATCGCCTTCAACCCGACGACGTCGCGCGGCCGCCCGGGCATGTGCACTTCGCCGGCGGAGATCATGGTGGTGACGCCGCCATGCAGGTAGCTGTCGATCCAGTTGATCTGGTTCTGCCGCGGCGTCCAGTCGCCGGCGACGGGGTGGACGTGGCTGTCGATCAGGCCGGGCGCGACCGTCGTGCCATTGGCATCGACGATGGTGGTGGCGCCTTCGGTGTCGACGTCCTTGAAGCGGCCGATCGCAGTGATCTTGCCGTTCTCGGCGACGATGGTGTCGGCATCCAGGATCGGCTTTTCCAGGGCCCCCGACAGCAACAGCCCGATATTGCGGATCACCAGCTTGCTCGGACCGGTCGCCTGGGGTGCATCGTGCGCCATGGTTTTTCCTTTTGGTTCAACGCCTTCGCCGGCCATTGTGCCCGTGGCTTGACGGCCGGATCAAGCTGGAATATTCATTTGTATACGAACGATCGTGCACAAATGATTTTGCCGCCAATCCGGCCCGTGCGTCAAGGAAACTGACGATGAGCAATTTCAACCAGGAAAGCGTCCTCAGCGTTCACCACTGGACCGACACGCTGTTCTCCTTCAAAACCACGCGCAATCCGTCGTTCCGCTTCCGCAACGGCGAGTTCACCATGATCGGGCTCAAGGTCGGCGAGAAGCCGCTGCTGCGGGCCTACAGCGTCGCCAGCGCGAACTACGAGGACACGCTGGAGTTCTTCTCGATCAAGGTTCCGGACGGCCCGCTGACCTCGCGCCTCCAGCACCTCAAGGAAGGCGACGAGATCATCGTCAGCCGCAAGGCGACCGGCACGCTGGTCATCGACAACCTCGAGGATGGTCGCAACCTCTATCTGGTCGGCACCGGCACCGGCCTCGCGCCGTTCCTCAGCGTGATCAAGGATCCCGAGACCTACGACCGGTTCGAGAAGGTCGTGCTGCTGCACGGCTGCCGCCGCGTCAAGGAGCTCGCCTATGGCGAGATGATCACCGAGAAGCTGCCGCAGGACGAACTGATCGGCGAATTGGTGCGCGATCAGCTGATCTACTACCCGACCGTGACGCGCGATCCGTTCCGCAACCGCGGCCGCATCACCGACCTCATCACCTCGGGCAAGCTGTTCACCGACATCGGCCTGCCGGCGCTCGATGCTGCCCATGACCGCGTCATGATCTGCGGCTCGCCGGCGCTGGTCGCCGACACCCGCACGTTGCTGAACGGCCGCGGCTTCGTCGAAGGCAATCACGGCGAGCCCGCGCAGTTCGTGGTCGAGAAGGCGTTCGCCGAGCGCTGAAGCCCCCACATTTCGCCGTCATTGCGAGCGAGGCGAAGCAATCCATTGCTACCCAGCGCGCGGAGGGATGGATTGCTTCGTCGCTCCGCTCCTCGCAATGACGCGGATGGAGCTGTGTGGTCAAGGCCTGACCGCCGGCGTCTCGACCGGCATGCCACGCGCCCGCGTCATCAGATAGAGCTCGAGCTCGACCAGCTCGGGCGAGCCGTAATCATAAGCCTGCGCGCGGATGCCGGTGATGCAGGCGCGCAGCCGCCGCTGCAACGATCCGAGCGCCTGCCATTCCAGCCGGTACAGTGGATAGCCGGTCGGCTGCCCTTGCGTGATCGCGCTGCCCGCGAGCTTCTTGTCCCAGTTATCATCGTGGCAATTGGTGCAGCCGAGATTGAGCTGGCCCTGCCGTTGCATGAACAGCGCGTGGCCCTGTTCGACGAACGGCGCGAGCTCCGGATCGTCGCCGGCCGTAATCGGCATGCCACGCGATTGCCGTGCGACATAGGCGGTCAGCGCCAGCAGCTCGCGGCTTTCATAGGTGAAGGGCGAGGCCTGCTGGTGGTTGGTCCGGCAGAGGTTGATCCGTCCCTCGAGGTCGACCGGCTTGCCTAGCGTCTTGTCGAAGGCCGGATAGTGCGCCGCGACGCCCTTCATGCTGACGCGCGCGTCGTTGTGGCAGTCGGCGCAGGCCTTGTTTGCGGCGCCGGCCTTGCGCGCCCACAAGGCCTCGCCGTCGAGCACGGACAGCATGCCGGGATTGGCGGTGTCCTCGTCCTGCATCGCCTTGGTGTCCGGACTCATGAAACTATAGCCGGAGCGGCGTTCGCCTTGCGGGATCTCGTCGGCGAGCGCGGCGCCCGCCATCGCCGTCAGCAGCGCGATGCAGACCGCAATCCTCATTCGACCGTGATCGAAGCCTGCGCGGTCTCCGAAAACCCTTTGTCGCCGATCCATTCGAATTCGAACTTGCCGCTCTCGGTCACCGTGGTGAAGAAGGTGATGAACGGATTGGCCGCGATCGCAGGATAAAGATCGGCGCGGAACACTTCCTTGCCGTTGAAGCGGCAAGTGAAGCTCGTGATGATGTCGCGCGGCACCACGCTGCCCGAGGCCGTGTGGCGGTAGCCGGTCTCCATGATGTGCGACATCAGCGTCTTGATCTCGATGACGCTGCCGCGCTTGGCCTTGGCCGGGACATTGATCAGGGCCGACGGCATCAGATCGCCTCCTCAGTGCAGGCAGCGAGCGTCACCACGACGTCGGCGGTTGCAGACCAGAACGTGTCGTCAGACAGCCGCGCGATGGCGGTGACCTTCTGGCTGTCGGCGAGGCGGATGCGGGTTGACACCTGGGCGCGCCCGGCGCGCGGCCCGAGATAGAAATTGCCGATGTTCGGCTGCGGGTTCTTCTCGTTAAAGACGTGGATGCTCTTCACATACTCGTCCGCCGTCAACGGGCTGGTGACGCTGACCGTCATCGGCACCGTGTTGCCGTTCTCGACCAGCGGCGGAATGTCGAGCTTGACCTTGCCGATGTGCACATCGGCCTCGCCGACGACATTGCGGATCGCGGCCGACAGCATCGCCGGCGTCGCGTCCACGGGGCGCACGATCACCAGCGCGGCGGCGCCGCCAGTCAGGCTCAGAAACGTCCGGCGTGTGGTATGGTCCGAATTCGCCATCGCTTGGTCCTAGTTCCGCAGTGTCGTCAAGTAAGCCACGAGATCCTCGATCTGCTCCGCCGACAGGATCGGCTTGCCGCGCCAAGAGGTGCCGACTCGCACGAGCCCTTCGACCCGATAGTAGGACGGCATGATCGTCGCCGCGTTGAGATGCGACGCATCGACCAGGCGGAGCCGCAACTGTCCTTCCGACCAGCGGCTGCCGCTTCCGGCAAGGTTCGGCGCGAGGTCGCCCTGGAACGCCTGCTCGGGAAATGGGCCGCTGTGACAGAGGATGCAAGTGGAGGAACGCTCGACGATCAGCGCGCGGCCGCGCGCGACATCGCCCTTGGTTCCCGTCAGCGAGGCCGGAATCGCATCGCCCACGACGGTGTAGGACCGCAGCTCCTCGGCGCCGGCGGGCCGGCAGGCCGCGAACAGTCCCGCGGCGAGAAGCGTCGTGAGGGCGAGCCTAGCCAAAGGCCTCTCCCGTGATCCTCTTGAACCAGTCGAGCGCTTGGTCAGCTTCTTGCTGGCGCATTTCGCGTGGCGCGTCGACCGGGCTCGTGGTGACTTCGGCCTCGGCGTACTGATCGTCCTTGGGCTGATAGATGCCCTTCAGCGAGAAGGCGTAGCCCGGCGCGACCGTGTTGTAGCAGGCGCCATCGAGCCGCGGCGTCTCCGGCGCCTTGCCGGCAAGTGAGTTGACGATCGCCGCCGCGCAGGCCCTGCCTTGCGCCGCCGCCGCGGAGGCGGATTTCGGGGTGCCGCCGGCGATCGCGGCATCACCGATGACGTGGATGTTGGGCACGAGCCTTGAAGCAAAGGTAACGGGATCGATCGGGCACCAGCCGGTGTGGTCGGCGGCGCCGGCGATGTCAGCGATGCGGCCGGCTCTTTGCGGTGGGATCACATTGGCGACAGCGGCGGTGTAGTTGCCGAAGTCGGTGACGATCTCGTTGGTCGCCGGATCGACCGACGTCACCCGTCCGCCCTGCGACAGCGCGATCCGTTCGATCATGCCGGGATAGAGCTCCGTCCAGGCCTTCTCGAACAGCTTCTGCTGCGAGTAATTGTCCTTGGCGTCGAGCACGAGGATCTTCGACTTCGGCTTGTTCGCCGTCAGATAATGCGCGATCAGGCTGGCGCGCTCGTAAGGGGCGGGCGGACAGCGCAGCGGCGCAGCCGGCACCGCGATCACGACGAGGCCGCCATCGTCCATGGCTTCAAGCTGCTTGCGCAGCAGCATGGTTTGCTCGCCGGCCTTCCAGGCGTGCGGCATCTTCTCGGCCGCTGCCTCGTCATAGCCGGAGAGGGCGTCGAAGCGCATGTCGACGCCGGGGGCCAGCACCAGCCGGTCATAGGACAGCGTTGTCCCATCAGCGAGCGCGATGCTGCGCGCCTGCGCGTCGACCTTCGTCGCCGCCTGTGCGGCAATCGTGATGCCGTCGGCCGCAACCTTGTCATAGGTGAATTGCTGCGCGGCAAGCTCGCGCAGACCTGCAATCACCTCGTTGCTGAAGGGGCAGGCGGTGAAAGTCCTGTTCGGCTCGATCAGCGTAACCTGAAGCTTGGTGTCGAGCCGCCGCAGCGCCCGCGCGCAGGCCGCGCCGCCGAAGCCGCCGCCGATCACCGCGATGCGCGGCGCCGCCTGCGCCAACGCCGGACGCGCCAAGGCGGCCGCTGCGACGGCAGCGGCGCCACGGATCACATCCCTGCGCGTCTGATGACGCGTGACGGCCATGCACGAGAATCCGAAAAAAGGAGGCGGCGGCCGGTCGGGCCGCCGCTTCCGGTTTGATCAGGCGAAGCTGATGTTCTGGTTGCGCAGCGGGAAGTTGCGGATGCGCTTTCCCGTCGCGGCGAAATAGGCGTTGAGCACCGCCGGCGCCGCAACGCCGATGGTCGGCTCGCCGACGCCGCCCCAGAATCCCCCGCTCGGCACCATCACCGATTCCACCTTCGGCATCTCGTTGATGCGCATCGAGTTGTAGCTGTCGAAATTGGTCTGCTCGATGCGGCCGTCCTTCACGGTGCAGCCGCCGTAGAACAGCGCGCTGAGGCCGTAGACGAAGGAGCCCGCGATCTGCCGCTCGACCTGCGCCGGGTTGACGACATAGCCGGGATCGGTGGAGGCGACGATGCGATGCACCTTGATCTTGCTGCCGTCGGTCACCGAGATCTCGGCGGCGCCGGCAACATAGCTGCCATAGCCCATCACCTGCGCGATGCCGCGATAGACGCCCTGCGGCGCCGGCGTGCCCCAGCCGATCTTCTCGGCCACGGCGTTGAGCACGGCGAGATGCTTGGGGTGCTTGCCCATCAGCTTGCGGCGGAATTCGAGCGGGTCCTGGCCAACCGCCAGCGCCAGCTCGTCCATGAAGCATTCCATGTAGATCGCGTTGTGATTGACGTTGACGCCGCGCCAGAAGCCCGGCGGGACGTGCGGGTTGCGCATCGAATGCTCGACCAGCAGGTTCGGCACCGAATAGCCGATCGCGGCCTCGCCGGCTTGCGCGACGCCCTGGAATGCGGCGGGATCCATGCCGTTCTGCAATGCTTCCGGGCGCACCGAGAACAGGATGGATTGACCCGACAGCCGGTAATGCAGCGCGACCAGGTTGTTGTCGGCATCGAACGCGCCGGTCAGCTTGCACTGCGTGATCGGGTGATACTTGCCGTGCTGCATGTCCTCTTCGCGCGACCACAACAGCTTGATCGGCGTGCCCGGCATCTGCTTGGCGATCGCCACCGCCTGCCGCACATAGTCGGTCATGCCGCGCCGGCCGAAGCCGCCGCCGAGCATCAGCTTGTGCACGTCGACCTTCTCCGCCGGCAGGCCGGAGGCCTCGAGCGCCGCGGCGAACGCCGCCTCGCCATTCTGCGTGCCGCACCACACCTCGCATTTGTCAGGGGTGTAGAGCACGGTGGCGTTCATCGGCTCCATCGTGGCGTGGTTCTGATAGGGATAGCTGTAGACCGCCTCGACCTTCTTGGCAGCGCTGGCGATCGCCGCCTTGGCGTCGCCGTTCTGGTGGCCGACATAGGCCGGCTGCGCATTGTCGAGACCTTCGGCGAGCCATGTCGCGATCGTCTCGCTGGAGACCTTGGCGTTGGGGCCTTCGTCCCAGACAATCGGCAGCGCATCTAGCGCGGTCTTGGCGTGCCACCAGGTGTCGGCGACGACGGCAACGGCGCTGTCGCCGACCTGCACCACCTTCTTGACGCCCTTCATGCCAGCGACCTTGGCCTCGTCAAAGCTCTTCACCTTGCCGCCGAACACCGGGCAATCCTTGATCGCGGCGTTCAGCATGCCCGGCAGCTTGACGTCGATGCCGTAGACCATCTTGCCGGTGGTCTTGTCTGATGTGTCGAGCCGCTTCAGGCCCTTGCCGGCGATGGTCCAGTCCTTCGGGTCCTTCAGCTTGACGTCGGCCGGCGGCTCGAGCTTGGCCGCGGCTTCCGCGACCTTGCCGTAGGTCGTCGTCTTGCCCGAGGGCGTGTGGGTGATGACTCCGTTAGAGACCTTGCACTCCGAGGCCGGCACCTTCCACTCATTGGCTGCGGCCTGGATCAGCATCACGCGCGCGGTGGCGCCGCCCTTGCGGACATAGTCCTGCGAGGTGCGGATGCCGCGGCTGCCACCGGTCGAGAAGTCGCCCCAGGCGCGCTTGCGGGCGACGCTCTGGCCGGGCGTCGGATATTCTGTCGTGACCTTCGACCAGTCGCATTCCAGTTCTTCGGCGACGAGCTGGGCGAGGCCGGTGAGCGTGCCCTGGCCCATTTCGGAGCGGGCGATGCGGATCACCACGGTGTCGTCGGGCCGGATCACGACCCAAGCGTTGACTTCAGGCGCGCCGTCGGCCGCGCGCACCACGGCTGGGCCGCCGAACGGCAGGTCGAGGCCGAGCGCGAGGCCGGCGCCGGCGGTTGCGGTGCCGATCACAAAGGCGCGGCGATTCAGTTTTGGCATGACGTGCTGGTTCATCGCTGCGTCCTTATGCGTTCGCGGCAGCATGGATCGCCTCGCGCACCTGCTGGAAGGTGCCGCAGCGGCAGATATTGGTGATGGCGTCGTTGATGTCGTCGTCGGTCGGCTTCGGATTGTCCTTCAAGAGCGCCGCGACGGCCATGATCATGCCGCTCTGGCAATAGCCGCATTGCGGCACGTCGCTGGCGATCCAGGCGAGCTGCACCTTGTGCATCACGCCGCCCGCCGCGAGACCCTCGATCGTGGTGATTTCCTTGCCGGCCGCTTCGCTCACCGTGACGCCGCAGGAGCGCATCGCGACGCCGTCGATATGCACGGTGCAGGCGCCGCATTGGGCGATGCCGCAGCCGTATTTGGTCCCTGTGAGTCCGACGTTCTCTCTGATTGCCCACAACAGTGGCGTATCGTCCTCGACGTCTACAGTGATTGTCTTGCCGTTAATTTTGAGGTTTGCCATCGCGATCCCCTGAATGGTCCGATCCTCCGACCGGGCTGCAGTGCGATGTTGGCCTTGAAACTGGAACGGTTCAAATCAAGAAAATGCGCTCGCAGCGCGAAAGAAAGTTGATGCTGTGGTGTTTGGCCGCGGACTGTGCGCGCCGCATACCTGTCATGACTTTTGCGGTGATGCGACGGCCAAACGCAGGAAGCTCATGACGCTGCCGAGCGCGGCAAATCCCGCACCCAGCGCCAGCGCCACGGTGGCGCCCTCGCGATCGGCCAGCGCGAAGCAGAGCGCGGCGAGGGCGGCGCCGGTGGTCTGCCCGGTCAGCCGCGCGGTCGCAACGATGCCGCTGGCGCTGCCGCTGCGATGCGACGGCGCGCTCGACATGATCGCCTTCATGTTCGGGGTCTGGAAGAAGCCGAAGCCGATGCCGCAGATCATCGTGCGCCAGACGATGTTGGCGACGCTGGGCTCGGCCGGCAGGGTCGCGAGCAGCACCATGCCAAGTCCGAGCAGCAGCATGCCGATGCCGCCGAGGATGCCGGCCGGATAGCGGTCCGACAGCCGGCCGCCGATCGGCGCCATGAAGGCGACCACCAGCGGCCAGGGCGTCATGAAGAAGCCAGTCTCGACCTGCGAGCGGTGCAATATGTCCTCGAAGTAGAACGGCAGCGATACGAAGGCGAGGCCCTGCACAGCGAATGAGCAGACGGCGGTCGCGGCCGACAGCGCGAAGATCGGCCGCCGGAACAGGTCGATCGGCAGCATCGGCGCCGGATGATCGGCATGCCGCCGGGTCAGGATCCATCCGAACAGGACGGCGCCGACAAGCTCGGCGATGACAAACGCCGGCGCGGCCTTGTGCGCGGCGCTGCCGATGCCGATGATGAAGAGGCCGAGACAGGCACAGGCCAGCGCCGCGCCGGTGAAATCGAAGGCGTGGGTGGCGCGCGGCGTCGTCGGCAGCGTCTTCATGCCGATCAGCAACGCGACGACGCCAAAGGGAATGTTGACGGCGAACAGCCAGGGCCATGGGCCGAGCGCGAGGATTCCGGAAGCGATGGTCGGCCCCAGCGTGAAGGCGGTCGCGACCACGAGCGCATTGTGGCCGAAGCCGCGGCCGTGCATCCGGCTCGGATAGACGAAGCGCACCAGCGCGGTGTTGACGCTCATCAGGCCGCTGGCGCCGAGCCCCTGCAAGGTGCGCGCGACCAGCAGGCTCGGCAGCGACCACGCCAGGGCGCAGCCGAGTGACGCCAATGTGAACAGCAGAAGGCCACCGAGATAGATCCGCTGGTGGCCGACGATCTCGCCAAGCGCGCCGAGCGGCAGCAGCGTCGCGACCAGCGCGATCTGATAGACGTTGACGACCCAGACCACTTCCGCAGGGCTGACATGCAGATCGCTCGCGATCGCCGGCAGCGCGATATTGGCGATCGCGGTATCGAGCGAGGCCATCGCCAGCGCCGTGAAGATCGCGGCCACCGCCCAGCGGCGGCGTTCCCAAGGCAGCCCATCGGTGATCGGCGCCGTTGCCGCGGTGGTCGGGGTCTTCTCGAGCATGCCTGAAGTGTCTCCGGGACCGCCATGTACTACGCCGGCATCCCGTTCCCCAGCCGCGCGATTGCATGATGCGTATGCGAAGCGGCCTTGCCGGAAGCGTCAAAAGTCCGGCCGCGGACCGAACAGATATCCCTCGATGGCGCGCAGTACCCGCCGGGTGGCCGCAGCCTGCGAGAGGTCGTTTTGAAGCGCGTGGTCAACCATGGCGCGGCTGATCACGATCAGATCCTCGACGGCGTCATCGTCGACTGGCCTTGCGATCTCACGACGATGCCGCGCCAGCAGGGCGGCGACCAGTTCCTTCAATTCGCCGGCCGCTGACGTGCCCGATGACGCCGGGCGCAGGCGATCCTCCTCGGCCTCCAGAATGCGATTGAGCCCGGCGCGCTCGGCATGCGCCTCGAGCTGGGCCCGAACGATCAGGCTGAGCGATACCGTCAGGCTCTTGCCCTCGGATGCCGCGACCGCATCCCGCACTTTCGCCAGCAGCGCGTCCTCGAACCTCGTGATCAAAGCCAGCGTCAGCGCGTCCTTGTTCGGGAAGTACTGGTACACCGAGCCGACGCTGATCCCGCCGCGCTCGGCGACCGCATTGGTGTTGTAGCCCTCGAGCCCACGCGCCTCCAGAACGCGAGCCGCCGCTTCCAGAATCACCGCCACGGTTTCCCGCGAACGCTGCTGAAGCGGCTGTTTCCGGGCCTTTGTACGCCGCTTCGGCGGCATGGCGGGCATCTCCCAAAACGCGAGTTGTGGAATATGAGCAATTACTCACATTATGGCCGTGAAAGGAGAACCGATCAATGGTGACACTGCAAACGACCTCGTCTCCCGTGCTTCCCGAACACGAGGACGATCCGCACAGGTTTCATATCTTCGTCATGGTCAAGACCACGCGGCACTGGCTCGATCTGAAGACCGAGCAGCGCCTCGCCTTCCTGCATGAGGAGGTCATTCCCTTGCTCCGGCGTCGCCCGGAGCTGAAGGTGCGCTGGTTCGAGCCGGAGGCCTTCTCGACCAGGGCGACCGACGTCATGATCTGCGAGACCGATGACCTCTCGGCCTGGGCGTGGTTCTGCGACCACCTGCGCGAGACGAGGTTCTGGGACCACTATTTCGAAGTGCTCGACATCATGCCGGCACTCGAAGGCAATTACCTTGCCTAGAACGCCGACGCCGGCCCGGATCGTTGCGGGCCGGCGTCCCGGCAGCCTGTGGCGACGCAACTGCGTCCCATCCACATCTGTCATCGCCCGGCTCGATGTTCAGCCCGGACAGATCACTGACGGGTGTTCGGAGACATAGCTGACACATCAACATTGGCTGGATTGGTCCGATTCGGGAGGCCGTCCATGCCTTGGAGTGAGGTGTCAGTGATGGATCACCCGCGTTCGCTTTCGCGGGCGATGACACCGAGTGGCTGTTCTGACATCTCGAATTGCGCCCCGCCCGCATCGTCGTCCCGGCGCAGGCCGGGAGGTGGATTCACATTCGAAGTGCAACACTTGAGCAAAGGACTCGGCGGGCGTGCGGTAGTCAAGGCATTTGCGCGGGGTGTTGTTGTAGGCGGCGATGAACTGGCGGAATCTGGCGGTCGAGAGGGTTACGAGATCCGTCTTGCGGGGAATAAAGCGGCGCATCCTGCCGATGG